>CAZSPJ010000001.1:0-41800 GCA_964608795.1 uncultured Candidatus Poseidoniales archaeon
ACTGGCTGAACCCGGTGACATCCGATTTGGAGGTCGATGGGAAGAACGACACGATCGACTTGATTGTCCATCCGGTCAACAGCACCGTCACCATCGAGCTTTTCCTCGACCATAGCGCTGACAACAACGCTTCCAACGGCACCTATGTGACCCATCCGTTCAGCGTGGTCAACTATCTGGACAGCACACAAACCGTCTACGAGGTCCTAGCCAACGGTAGCGAATGGGTTTCCGAGGGGATAGTCGAGCTGATGCTCGAGCCAGGCTCCTACAGGATCGATGTGGAGACATCAGATCCGGTTGCAGGCGACCTATTTGGAACCAGAATCATGACGGGCAACACGCAGTTCGACATCGGACTGAACGGCAACTCCGTTGACAGGTCCATCGGATTCGACCCGGAATGGAGGATGAACATCACCTTCACCAATGAGAGCGGGGGCGCGCTGGCCGATCAGCTGGTCAGACTGACCAACGTAGAGAGCGGCTGGATGATCTCGCACTTCACCGACAGCGAAGGCAGGTGGACCGCGCACGTGCCCGAGGGCGACTGGATTGTGACCATCGACGCCTTCGAGACCTCTCCGGGCGTCGAGGAGATTCTGCGTGACCTCGTCAGCATCTCAGCCGACTCCGCCTCAGCCGACATCTCAATGTCGACTGGCGAAGTGGCAAGTTTTGACATAGTCCTGTATGAGGATTACTCAGAGGATGTGCTGGAGGGAATCTCCCTACAACTCATCTCAGAAGATGGCCTTGGGACGGTTCATCTAGACTCTACCGACTCGTCCGGCGAGGTTAGCATAGTTGTGGCTCCGGGGAACTGGAACCTAGAGCTGAATATGACTGAGGATCGGGTCCGCTGGATTGTGGATGCTAGCAACGAGACATCATTCGAAGCCTCTGCTGGGGGTAACCCGTCGTTGAACCTCACCGCCTCTAGGATGGTTGAGTTCAGTGGGAGCGTCTACTGGGACTTCAACGATGACAACTCCTCCGATGTAGGCGAGGGCGTCGCTAATGTCACAGTGAACATCTCCACTAACAATAGCAACATGTCCCTTCTGACTGACCATAAGGGCGATTGGTCTGCGTATGTTCAAGCCGGAACCAATTGGTCGATACAGACTTGGATAGAGGGATTCTCTCCTGAAAACCTCTCAGTTTCCGTAGGTAGCGCGCCCAACGTGGTTGACATAGAACTGACCGCAGGAGCGGTCGATGTCGATGGTTCAATTTCTTACATCAGTGACGAGCAGTTCGAGACTATCTCGGACTCAATAGTGTTGGAACTGATTCCTGTTGAGGGAATGGTCCGCGACCCAGTGACGCCTGACAAGGTACTGGTTGACGGCGAGTGGCTGGGCAACTGGACTGCTCAGGTAGAGCCAGGTGATTGGATACTGCGAGCCACTCACGAGGGCCAGAGCCTAGTGGCGATGGGCCTAGTCGAAGCGAATGTCGCAGTGGGGGCCTCTCTTGACCTAGAGCTCACTATAGGAGGATGGATCCTCCTCGAGACAGAGTGGCTCGATTACAATGGCACCTCTCGTACTCTTGCAGACACGGATGCCGAAGGAGCCGACATGGTCGGCGAGTCGGAGCTAATCCTCAATATCGGCATGGGCATGAAGTGGATTGCCCCTGTTGACGAGAACGGCTCACTGCAAATACTCCTGATATCTGGCACCATAGAAGTATTCAGCGAGTTCGAAGTGGTGCAGAGAAATCTGACAATGGAGTACTCTGGTGGCCAAGGTGTAACGGTTAGATCCGGACAGGAGTCCCCACCTACGACCTTGTCCCACGCTAGGGTCGCTAATCACGAGATTTCGGTAAACACTCTGAACAGTTCTGGTTCCGACCCGGAGTTTGAAGGCGATGTCGACGACGTCAGGGTCCTACTGGATACTGAAGGAGGCTTCCAGCAAGTTGAGTTCGTCCTTAGTGTAGACTACCTAGGACACGAACCGTTCGAAACGTTCAGTATCATCGGCAGAGCGGCTGGAACCGACACCAGTCACTGGCTGGTGGAGTTCCACAATGGGTCAGGCGAGTGGAATACAACCGGATACTTCGACATGGGCCTAGATAACACACTGAACTTCAGTAACCTGAATGTAAGGGTCACACCAGCAAACCAGTCTACAGCTCACTCCTTTGAGGACGGACACACGGTGACTCTCACTATTATGTCCCAAGATGGGTACATGGAGGAACACTTCTTGACTGTCAGAGTGCCTCAGATTCACGGGTTCGAGCTCAGGGAGCAGATGGATGAGTCATATGGAATCCAACCAGGGCAAACAATCAGTATAGGGGTCGAATTAACCAATACTGGGAATGGTGACGAGAAATTTGAGTTTGAGTTCGACGACTCGGAACTCCCTGATGGTTGGGTTAGGACTGGGTCTATCACGCACACTTTGGGCGCTTTTGTCGATACAACTCACACCCTCAGTGTTTCGGCACCGGCCAACGCCAGCGACGAGGATTTCAAGATCTACGTGTCAGTCAGGGACAAGGCGAACAACACCTACCCTGACTTCGAGATTCACGTCCAGACGTCCATACCCGTACTGAGCATTGTATCGCACCAGCTCTACAGCGGAGGTGTGGACGTGGTATCCGGCCAGACTGCTCTGTACATGGTGGTCGTCAAGAACGAAGGTCTGATCGACGCGCAGATGGTGCAACTCAACGGCACCCTTTGCGATAACCTAGGGTGCACCGGACTCGATGGAGACGAACCTTACGGCACCGATATGCGCGACGTCCCGGCGAATTCAGAGGTCGTGTTCGAAATTGCACTTGATCTCTCAAACACCGAACCCTGCACCTGCTACATCCAGTTCGAGCTCAACGCCTCGGGATTCGATTCTGTGGAAGAGTACGATTCTGATCAGATTAAGGTGCGTTCCCCTCCGATCGAGGAAACCTCCGACTGGATTGGTTGGCTGCTCGGCGCTCTGCTGGTAGTCGCTCTGCTGTTGCTCACAAGAGGCGGCGGCAGGCGCAGGTCAGCAGCACCGTTCTGATGCCCCCAGCCGAACCTATAGGGCTATGACTCTCCGGCGGCGCGGCAGACCGAGGGTGCTGCATGGGCCACATGGACAACCTTGAGCTGCTGCCTGAGCCCGAAGAGCCTAGGATGCTGACCACCATCGACTCGGATGCCCCGGGTTACCCTGGAGAGGCGTACGGCATCTCTGACGAGGAAGCGAGGGAGTTACGTTGGCCGGCCTCACCCCTGAGGGAGATCCTGTGGCCGTGGGGAGCCATCACCTTCGCATTCGGGGCGGTATTCATGCTGCTGGTATGGCCTCACATCAATGCCTACCTGTCCCCTGTCCTTCCCGAGACCGAATGGGCTTACGAGTCAACTGGAATCAGGGAGCTGCAGGACTCCGGTCTGGATGGCTCAGGGGTCCACGTATGCATGGTTGACACGGGCATCGACACTGCTCACCCGGACTTCGCCAACCTAACTCTCGCCGGGTTCCGTGACTTCTACGAGGGCGAGCACGATCTCGTCAGGGACGTCGGCGAGGACTCGCACGGGACCATGATGGCCGGCCTCCTCGTGGCCGACGGCAAGTTCTACGGCGCTGCACCGGGAGTCAATTTGTCAGTCGCCCTCGCGCTTGGTCCGACCGGCACCTCAGGGCAGGAAGATAGGGTCGCGCAGGCGATCAGGTGGTGCCGAATCACGCAGAAGGCCGATATAGTCAGTCTCAGCCTAGGCAGCGACCCAGGGGACGGCATGGGCATCCAGTCGGAGACCGTCCTAGCTGTCCAAGAGGCCCTCGATGCCGGTATTTTCGTAGTAGCCGCGGCCGGGAACACCGGCGACGACGCCAGCATCTACGACATCTCAGTCCCAGCCAATATGAGAGGAGTCATCGCCGTCGGCACCTCCACTCGCAGCGGCAGCGTCTGGTCAGGCTCGGCTAACGGCTCCATGCTGGACCCGTACGGTCAGGAGAACAGGAGCTATCCGGACCAGAAGCCCGAGGTGTCGGCGCCCGGCGTCCTGCTGTTCTCAACGACTTCAACGCAGATTGAGCCCCCGTACGCCTATTCCACCGGCACCAGTGACTCGACCGTCTTAGTCACCGGTGCTCTGGCTCTCATCCTCGAATTGCATGGCACCGCTCTGGCAGGTGATGACGGAATGTTCGATGCCGACGAGATGGAGATTGTCAAGAGGTCGCTTGCGAGCTCTTGCGACAAGACTGGCATCAGTGGTAGCCCGCATGATACCAGAGGGGGCTACGGATTTCTCGATGCAGTACAGTGGGCGTCCGACATCGCATTCGAGTTGAATCTTGGTTGATTCTTGCGCATTTGGCCCGAATCGCTAATCGAGCCTACGGCTCGACACTACCCTATGATTAAATCCATCCCCGATTCCCCGCAATGCATGGCTAGCGGCGAGCGTGTGCGCAGTCACTTCCTTGTCATGCTGATGCTGACGAGCCTATTCGTCGCCCTAGTTGGCCCGGCTGCCCCTGTCTCCGCCAACAACGAGACTACCTCGGGGACCATCGTTGGCACCGAGACCTGGTCGGGCACGCACACCCTCTCCGGAGACGTGGTCATCGCTTCTGGGGCGAAACTGATTATCCAACCTGGAACTACCGTTCTATTCCCCAATGGGACACACTTGGACGTCCGCGGCAATCTGTGCGCAGGGGTCTCCAACTGCGGCGCCAGCGGCAATGCTAACAGCGCTCAGAGAATCACCTTGCGATGGACTGATCCGGCTAACGAGAGCGCCATCGGCGAGTGCTACGGGATGACTCACGGCAACCAGCAAATATGGATAGAGGACCCGTCGTGCTACGAAGGAGTCCTGATTCGCAACACCATCGACCTCTCCCAGACTGGTTTGAGCCACATCGTCATCGACGGCGCTTGGGGAATTCCGTACTACATCCCTACGGCCCTCCAGTTTCGATACGGTGCGATGGTCATCGATGGTGCTGCACCAGTTCTGACTGAGATAGAATTCACAAACATCAACACCACCAGCCTGCTGACGACTAACCTCGCTCAGCCACGCCTTCTTGGAGGCGAGTACACGGTTGGCACCGATGATGCAAGCGACGTGCGTGGTTCAGCGATACAGATTTACGGCTCAGGCACCCCAGTGACGCCGTTAATTCTCCAATCCCCTGATTTCATCGGGACCAACGTAGGATGCAGCCGCCAGGCCCCCAGCCGCCCCGCAGTTTGGGCCGAAGACACCTTCATCGACATTGACAGCGCCTCTGTCGCCGGAGACTATGGCATCAGTATGCGTCACTCGTCTGGGACAATCTCTAATTCGGAATTCAACGTGAACTGCAATGGCATAGATATCAACAGCAGGAAATCGATTTCCAACGTCGACTTCTCAATCGAGGTTGCCGCCAACGAGATAACGACAGCGGAAGGTGCTCCAATCACTGTCTTCCAAGGTGGCTTGGCGAATATCGTCGGCAACGAACTCGAAGGTGCATCAGAGTCATCCGGGATAGCCATCGAGTCGAGCGATGTGGTAATCCACAACAACGACATCGGACCAGTGGATGGTTGGAACGGTCTCTGGCTGATTGGCTCGTTCGACGTCATCGCCGAGAACAACACCTTCCACGACATCGCTAGGGAGGTGATACGTGCTGGGGCGTACGGCAACAGCGCTCCTGCCCCGTCCGCATCTAGGATATACCTCGCCAACAACTCTCTCTCGACCGACGGCGCAGGCGTCTGCTCAGACACCAAGTACGACGCCTGGGGCGGCGGTGAATACACCTGCCCGGTGGTGCACGCATACAGGGCCGGAGTCTCGATGTACGACAACACGATCAACGTACCAGGTACTTCAGACGCCGACGGAATACGCGCAGTAGGGGCTCTTCTTGACATTCAGAGGAACACCTTCAACGTCCCCGGGACAGGTGCGGTAGTGACGAAATACGACAATGGAAACGCTGGCTCGCAGGACTTCGGTACACTCGGCTTCTTCTCACAGAACACCTGGTCCGGGGTAGGCATGACCTACAATGTCTCGGATAGCGCAATCACCGTGCAGTCAGAGTACATCCCCAGCCCTCCTCCAGGTGAGTACCCAGTCCAATTGGTCTGGTCAGACCAGGAGGCGTGGCCCGCTAACCAGTTCCAGACCTCGATTATCCCTACAGACGTGAAGGAGTGTCCGAACTGTGCCGACTTTACTCCCCGGGGCTTCCCTCTGGCCGTCAACATGGACAACAATTCGACCACCTTCACCTTCGCCAATCTGTCCAACCTCGATCGCGCCAAGATACACATTGAGACCCAACCAACGCCTTATGCAGTTCAGGTGCGTAGAGCCGAGATGGTTCGCTTCCAGACCCTGGTCGACGGACAGCCCGTTGAGGATGCGAACGTCCTGATTGAGGATGCACTCGGCAACGACCTGTATTCGCTTTACACACAGAGTAACGGCCACACCCCTTGGGTCGCTCTGCCCTCCGACTTCCATCTCGACATCAGGGGGCTGGGAGGAGGGGACAATCCCGACGGCTTCGCCGATGACGAGTACGAGGACTCTTGCTTTGACGGGATTGACAACGACGGCGATTTGACAGTCGACGCCGATGACGAGGACTGCGACCACCTAGCCGGTACCAGAGAGTTGTCCCGTTACTACTACACGGCCTACAAGTTCGGCTCGGGGTTCGCCCGCAGTGACTTCACCCTGTCCGACACCACGCTACAGGACACAATCAACCTCGCGAACCTAGCCCCATCAGTCTCTGTCACCCAGTTGGACGGCCACTCCTACCGCAGGGTGGTCAACCTCACAGGGAGTGCCCATGACGGCCAGCTCGCAGGCATCTATGCCACTGACGAGCTGGCGCAGTGGGATCAGGGGGGCTACGTCCACGAGGTCCAGATTAAGGATCCATTCACCAGCGAATGGAGCACTGCCGGCCTCGCTGTCGACACCAGTGGTATGGCCGAGGGTCAGGTGACCAAAACCAACCGGCCGTTCAGCTCTTGGTACTACCAGATCGACATGAGCGGCAGGGAGGAGGGCGACTACGTGTTCGAGTTCAGGGCATTCGACGGCATCGACTACAGTCCGATCATCTACCGCACGATTAAGCTCAATGTCCAAGCTCCGACAATTTCAGTGACTTCGCCGAGCTCGTTCTCGACCCATTCCGAGGACATCGTGACCTTCGAAGGCACGGCCTTCGACCATTACGGCTGCCCGATACAGTGCAGCTCTGACATACAGGACATCTACTTCCACATACAGGGGCCCGACTTCGATGTCACGACATCGGCATGGACAGGAGGCATATCGGTCGGACAGGACTGGAGCTGGACCTGGGATTTCAGCGGCCTGCCGCGCGAAATCGCCACGTACACCTTCACGGTATGGGCATCGGACACCGACTTCTGCCAGGGCTTCGTGGACGAGTGCGAACCCGTGGTACTGACCCTCACGATTGACAACTTGAACAGCTATCCGTTCATCAGCGTCATCACCCCGTACGACGGTCAGAGGCTATCCGTCTCCACGGAGACCGTCTTTGAGGGGGTCGCTCGCGACAACGACGGCTCGGTCTCGAGAGTCGACTTTGAGATCAAGGACGTCACCAACAACTACTTGCTGGTGCTTTCCGACTCAATCAGCGACTTCGCCCCCAACGGGGCTTGGTCACTAGAGTGGGACTCGACGAACCTCGCGCACAACATGCAGTACCTCGTGCGGTTCCGCTCGTACGACGGTTTCGACTACAGCGACTGGGCAGAGATGCTCATTGTCGCTGACAACCCGCCTGACGCTGGCAACAACCAGCCGACCTTCGACTCCACTGACTGGCCCGATGAGATCACCCTCTACTGCGAGATTGACTCGCAGTCTCAGGACCGCTGCACGAGGGTCGAGATCAACCTGTTGGATTTCTTCAACGACATTGACCCCGGACAGGACCTCAGCCTGTCGGTGTACGACGATGAGACACGCACCAGTGATGATCACTTCGGCATTGTCATCAACGTCGGCTTTGACGGCATGGCGACCTACAATCCGGTGTCGATGTTCTTCTACGATATCGACATGGCCACTTGGACTCTGGAGAACGTGGTCTTCGTCGCAACTGACACGCACGGCTCAAAGATTAACTCCAATCCAATCACCTTCACCGTGGTCGGCCTCCAGTTCCTGATAACACCGCCTGAGGACACCACCATATCCGAGGACGGCATGGCAGTCTTCACCGGCATAGGCCTGCCAGGCAAGACTGTCAGCGTCAATATCGCGGGCAACACCGTGGACAACACTGTAGTCGGCGAAGACTCGGCCTGGTCGCTCGAGATCCCCGCCTCGAGGATAGATGGGACGGCGACTCCCGTGTTCAAGTACGGAGGGAACGAATTTGAGAGTGCCAGCATCACCGTCTCTGACTCCAGTGGAGGGGGCATGGGAATGGGTTCGATTATCACCATAGTGCTTGTTATAATCGCGGTAATCGCAGTTCTGGTGTACTTTTTCGTCGAGTTCGAGGAGGAAGAGGACGAGCAGTTGGACGGTACTTCTGAAGCCAAGCAAGATAGCGATCAGGGAGAGGATACCTACGCTTGGGCCAAGGAGGCCGGAATTACAGAGGAACCTGAGATGGAACCGGAATCGAGGCTACAGAAGCACGACGACCAACCTGGATGGCTGTGGGACCCAGATAATGAGGAATGGGTCCCCGACCCCGACCACTCCGACGCGTGAATCATCCCCGCTCGCCACTCGCCAACATTCTTGAGTGGACGATTACGCTCAACGAATGTGACCACTATGGCAGTGCCCCGTCCGGGGGTTCAGGAGCGCATTTTGCTGCATCTGAGGGACTATGTCGACCATGCTGACAAAGTCGAAGTCCCGTTCGCCCTTTCACAGATGGGGATTGCCAACGCCGTCGCCATCGCCCGCTCAAACGTGCCGCGCGCGATTGCGGGGATGAGGGAGCAGGGACACTTGATTGAGAGGCAGGCCCACGTCACAGGGGTATCGCGCAAGAGGAAGGCGTACTTCCTGACCGAGGAGGGCGCCAACATAGCCGATGACATCTGGTCCAAAGTCAGCACCCAGCCGGTTCGACTCATCCACCCTGACGGGCGCTCAGAGACCCTCGATCTCGCTCAGGCACTGGAGTCGACCGATCTACCTCTGAGGCACGTCGATTTCCTCAGGTACATCGACGATACCGGGACCGTCGACCTCTCTACGCTATCGGCCGAACTGATAGAAAGGGACCTGTCAAAGCACATCGAGAAGCAGCTCGTGACTTCACTCAACGACCTGCCGAGGATTCGGCGCTTCTTCGGCCGCGAGGCAGAAATCGACAGCATGGTCGCTCTGCTGGAGGACCACTCCGGCTCCATTCTGATCCCCGGAATAGCCGGCATAGGAAAGACTGCTCTAGCGGGAAAACTGCTGGAGCGCTTCACTCATCGGAGAAATCTGCTGTATCACCGATGCCAAGACTGGGAGGGATCGCGAGCCTTCTTCGAGGCAATTTCGGAGTGGCTGTCTACACTGGGTCACAACGACCTGTCCGACTACCTAGCCGTCACCCCCGTGCCTCAGGCTTCCATGGCGGTGAACCTAATCGTCGAGGGATTGCAGGACTCTCCGGCTCTAATCGTCATCGATGACCTGCACAAGGTCGGCGATGAGACCCTGATATCGGCTTTGAGGGATCTAGCACTCAGGATACCCGAACTCTATGACGTCGGCCTCGTGATGTTCTCACGCTCCTTCAGGATGGTGGTGCCCGAGGCGGACTCCTCAGGCCGTATCGTCACTCTCGTAATGCCTCTTGAGGGTCTGGATCAGGAGTCCAGCCGCCAGATTCTAACTGCTATGCCCAACATAGAGATGCCCCAGTTCCTCCACATCTACACTCTGTCCAGGGGCCACCCCCTAGTGCTCGAGCTAATCAACAGGGGAAGCGTCGGCGAGACCTTCCACGCGACGCTCGAGGCGTTCGTGGAGCAGGAGATCTTCAGCCGCCTGTCTGGCCCGGAGAAGCGCCTCCTTGGCGCCATAGCCGTGTTTCGTGAGCCTATGCCCCTAGAGGCCATCAGCGATGTTGATGCGGAGACCGATCTGCTCGACGGGCTGGTCGAGAAGGGACTCGCTCGCCAAGCTGATAGTGAGAACTACGACGTCCACGACCTAGTTCGGGAGTTCCTCACCCGGTCGATGGACGAGTCGCTGCGCCATGAACTGCACTCCAATGCAAAGGCGTGGTACCGCACCCGCCACGGAATCGCAGCAGAGCGAATAGAGTTCATCCATCACCTCAACGAGTCGGGTGACACCGAAGGACTCGCCGAGGTGCTATCCACTGAGGGCCACAGCCTAGTCAGCGCTGGGCATACCGAACTGCTAGGCATCCTCAGACCCCTTGAGGGCCAGAACTTCGACCCCAAGAGCTGGTGCATAATCAGGGAGCTGCGCGGCGACATTCTGTCGATTCAGGGGCGCTGGGACGATGCCGAGGCCGAGTACGAGGCGGCTATCCCGTTTGCTCGCAAGCACAAAATGGCGCACGAACTCGCCAGACTGCTATCCGCCAGAGCTGATATCGCGGTCAAACGTGGCGCCATGGACGACGCCCTTGAGATGCACCGCAAGTCCCTCGAGATCCAAGTCTCATTGAGGGACGCCGTGGGTGCGGCCCGCTCGTACAACAACATGGGCTACATATACAGGCGCAGGAAGGAAAACCGCCGGGCCCTCGAGGTCTACGGCAACGTCGAGGATCTGCTTGACGCCGAGGACAATCCGGAGCTGTGCGACGCTAGGATCAGATTGGCTTCGGCATTCCTTGAGATGGGTGAGATGGACCGCGCTAGGGATCACGCCATGACCGCTTTCGAGGAGACCGAGGACCAGATGGACATCGTCCACGCCCGAGCTAGAGCGGTATTGGGGAGGTATTACGCCCGTGCCAAGGAGAACGAGCTCGCTATGCAGTACTACTCGGGGGCCCTCGACATACTGTCTGATCAAGCCGATCCCCACAGCGCCGTCGAGGTCGCGATGCTGCTCGGCCAAGTTCTGAGCGACGCTGGACGCAAGGATGAGGCGGCCGAGCATTACATCGATGCGCTAGTGCTGGCCGAGGCCAACGACTTCAGGATGCTACAGGGTGAACTGCTGGCGCGTCTGGGCGAGGTCGAGAGCGACCGCTCGCAGAAGATGGATTACCTGCAGCGCTCGCTGTCGGTGTTCAGAGAGCTCGGCGCAGTTGATCGGATGCGAGATGTACAGACCTCTGTGCACAAGGCAGTGATGGGCCACTAGGTCAGACTGCTGACCTTTTCTGGATCGGTCTGGCCGAGCCAGTTGCTGAACTCCGGCCCTTCCTGCTTGGAGATTGAGAGGCTGCCCGAATAGTACTCGCCGATGTGCATCAGCACCTCGCTCTCAGCGAGGTGCGGGGCGTTGTTCTTCTCCGAGAGGTGGCAGAGCACTACGCTGTCCACCACGTCGCTGAGCACTTCAGCAAGGGTCTCCGCTGTCTGCACATTCGAAAGGTGCCCTCCTCTGCCTG
Source organism: uncultured Candidatus Poseidoniales archaeon (assembly GCA_964608795.1). Taxonomy (GTDB): domain Archaea; phylum Thermoplasmatota; class Poseidoniia; order Poseidoniales; family Thalassarchaeaceae; genus Thalassarchaeum. The sequence continues at coordinate 11,595 of CAZSPJ010000001.1, forward strand.
CGATACGCCTCTTCAGGGACTCGGGATACGGTCCGCCCATCAGGCGCTTGTGGTCGTAGTTCGCTTCGATAGAGATATGGCTGCATCCCGAAAGGTGCTTTTTCAGTTCCACCGTCGGCTCTCCGAGATCGGTGACAATCGCAGCCCTGCGCCCGTCTCCGTTGGTGGCGATGACTGCGACGTTGTCAGCATCATCATGCGGCACTGGAATCGGCAGCAGACTGAGGTCCTCCGAGATGTCAATTCTGTCAAGGTGGCCGAAGGTCCTACACTCCGATATCGGCTGCCACCCCATCTTGGTAGCAGTCCCCAGATTCGCGTGAAGCGCCGCCGCCCACTTCTCCGAGGCGCGCTTGGCGGACCTCGAGTGATCGGAGTGATGATGAGTCACTAGAATTGCGTCGATTGACTGCGGCTCAACACCCGCAAGCAGTAGCCTATTCTCCATCTGCCGCAGTGAGAATCCGCAATCCACCAGAACCCGGGTCCCGCCCGAACTGAGCAGCACCGAATTGCCCCTGCTGCCAGAACCGAGGTGAGTAATCTCCATGCCCATCGCAATCAGAGGCAGTCGGCTCAGCACCCCCCTTGAAGGAATCCATCCGGCTCAGGGCAATAGGCCGATTTCATCCGACCGACGGCTACGCCGTCGTCAATGACACACCCAAACGCGTCCGAACGGCGCTCCATCATCATCATAAGTCAGCGAACGGCGCTGAAAACCGTATAGAGAGGTCATACCGTGCGCCGCAAGCAGACAGCGCTACTGATTACGCTGCTTCTTCTCAGCAGTCTGGCCTTCGTCTCACAGACCCGCCCCCAATCATCTGTCTCTTCGACGGACCCCATCACGGCCGACAGAGGAGGTCCCCCGGTAACCGACGAGGACGGTGACAGGATCCCCGACCTGCACGAGTCGATTTTCGGTGACGTCAGGCTGATTGAGAGTAGCACAGGGGTGGTCTCGGTCAGCGGCCTGGATCCGATGAACGCCACCGACAACATGTCCGACCACGATAATGACGGGGCCAGCGCACTGATGGAGTTCTGCTGGCCCTACACCCTCGACACCTGCTTCGACAGGCTGTCGCTGACAGGTAAGCCCCCTCAGTTCACAGAATCTGGATTGAGGGAGTACCTCGACCCGAGGGTCGCGGATACCGACGGGGACGGCCTTCCCGATGGGTACGAGATTTACATGTGCACCGAGGGCGGACTGGGCTATCAGAACGCCACGAACTCCTGGCAGTGCCTCTGGTTCGACCCACTCGATCCCTCTGACTCGATCGAGGACATCGACAAGTGCGAGGACTTCAGCTTTGGCTGCGGCGACGGTTTCGACGTCAACAGAGACGGCTACATAGACGTCGGCGAGCGCTACACCAACTCTGAGGAGTACCTGTACGGGACCCCCGAAGACTGGCTCACCGAGCGGGACGGCCTGTGGTGCGCGGGTGAGATTCCGGGCCTGACTGACGACTCCTGCCAGACAGAGATTGCAAGAGCCACTAATGACAGAGGCTGGCTCGGCAGTGATCCCACTGAACCCGACTCCGATTACTACACTTGGTCAGAGGTGATAGCGATAGGTCTGGCAGTCCCAGGGGACGGCATACCTGACGGGTGGGAGGTCCACTACGGTTTGGACCCGCGCAACTCCAGCGATGCCATCGAGGACACCGATCTCGACGGGTGGGACCTCGACAGGGACGGCTTCATCATTCCCGACATCTCGACCTCCACTGCTCATTGGGGCGAGGCATTCAGTAATTACGAGGAGTACATGATACACTATGACGAAGGAGCGTGGGTTACCCCGGGACTCAGAGGCATCTCGTCCTCTGAGAGCGACTCTGTAGTGGCCTCCTTCGACCAGAGCACCAGTCCAGGACTAGTCGACGGGTCCGTTCACACCGTGCTGGCCGACTCAGCGAGGGACAGGCTGCTAGTCGGTTCGAGGTACGGTATCTCCGTCATCGACCCATTCGAAGGCACTGCATCTCTCTACGAGCTTCCTTCGGGGATGGAGATGTACACGATGATCAGGTGGTCACCGGGGGATTCGGACTTCCTCGTGATGGGCTCCAACTTGGGGCTGCACTCGATTACCCTCGAAAATGGACTCCCTCTGATGGGTTCGATGTCCGAGTCCAGCATAGGCCCGGTCGAGGGTATCTACGCCTTGGATACGGGGAGCGGTGACCTCGACCTCATGCTATTTGGCAACGACTCTGCTTGGACCGCCATTGTCAGCAATCTGGGTTCCGGTGCCGACGCAACTGTGAGCGAGCCGGTGCCCAACGAAGCGATGACCGAAACCTTAGCTTCCTTCGAGGCCGAGGTTCTCAGCGCGCTACACGTCCCTATGTTCGGCAGGGGGCCGCTCCTGCTGGTCGGCACTGATGCCGGGCTAATCGCGTGGAACACCACCGACGGCTCAACTTCGGTGGGAGCCCCCTGGTGGGTCTTCGACCGCGAGAACGCCGAGGACTTCGTTCAGAGGGCCGACCTGCTGAACGTATCAAAATCGGCAGTGGTCAACGCCCTGGTCACAGCCGGTCCACTCGATGCTTCGGGTGGTGTCGAGGAGGTCACAGGAGTATGGGTGGGAACCGCTGGAGGTCTGCACCTGCTCAATCTCCAACTACTGGTGCAGATGCCCCGCACCGCCTTCGACTCTGACAGGATGTACAATATCGAGAGGTGGGCCGAGGGTGCCAACGACATCTACTCAATACTGCCGATGGATGGGAAGATCGTGATTGGGTCTCGCGATGGAACATGGTGCCTAGAGGGCGGCCATTCAGGCGTCTTGGGGCTCTACCTCAATCAGACGAGAATCCCCGGAATGGCCACAACCCTGACCACTCTGGAGCACGGCAGCAGTCTGTGGGTGTTCGCCGGAATCTCTCCTGGGCGTTACATGAATATCATGCCGATAGATCCGACCTCAGAGGACTCCGACCTTGACGGCATGCCCGACGGCTGGGAATTCATCTACGGACTCGATCCCACCGACCCTCATGACAGGTACCGTGACGCCGACGCCGACGGAGTACACTTCTCGACCTCCGACGGCTTTGAATTCGACCGCGACTGGACCAACCTCGATGAGTACAGGTTCGTCTCAGCTACGGAGGGCGGGTTCAACGGCACCGACCCGCGCGACATGGACACCGACGGCGACGGGCTTACCGACGGCGAGGAGTACTGGGGGTGGTTCGCTGAGTCTACTAACTTCGAGTGTCACTATCTCAACGAAGAGTACCTCTGCGACGAGCAGACTGGCGAGCTGGCAGAACAGGTCCACCTCGAGGGCTGGCTCGGTTCAGGAGCAGGAGGCGGCACCGACGGGCCGACCGACCCGTCCAATGCCGATACCGACGGCGATGGTATGCCAGACGGTTGGGAGATGGAGCATCGCAGGTGGATCGGTGACGCTTACAACGGCGGTAACCTGTGGACACTGGATCCTCGTGACCCAACAGACAAGGACCAAGATGCCGATGGCGACGGCCTGAGCAACCTCTGCGAGTACATGTGGGGGAATCTACTGGAGACCGTCCTTCGCGAGGGCCTAGCGACCCACGGAGAGACCTCCGAGGCGGCTGCTAACTGGACTGCAACCGATCCCAATGACATCGACTCGGACGGTGATACACTGCCAGATGGATGGGAGGCCCGCTACGCCTGCTCCTGGAATAAGGACAATGCAGGAATCAACCCACTGAACGGCTCCGATTCGTTGAACAACCCTGATGGAGATGGCTATGATATCAACCATGATGGGGTGCTTGGACTTGAGGAGAGCCTAGTCAACTGGCTAGAGTACCACCTCAAGTCGGAGATCCTGTACGGCGACCAGTCCGCTTCCGGCATGGAATACCCCGAGAACTTCACCACCCTGCTGTGGAACGAGACGTGGCTGAACTTCGCTGACGATTCGTTCGGAGACTTCACCAGTCCTGCTTACAGGAGCCTAATCAACGGCACCACCTCTCAGGATGTCGGCTCGGCCAACCCCCTCTCATCCGATTCGGACAGAGACGGCATGCCAGACGGTTGGGAGTTCTACTATGCCAGATGGAGCCTGTTCGATGGGCAGTGGACACTCAACCCGGTCGATGAGAGGGACAGGACGGGCGACCCAGACGGCGATGGGATGAACAACTGGGAGGAGTACAACGTCATCGACGGCAACCTCAGCGAGACTGACGAACTAATCACAGTGCCTCAGTTCTACCTGTTGAGCGTCGGTGGTGAACTGCTGGCTTCACCTTGGTTGTCGGCGGAGTCAGCTGCTTCATTCGGCAGTTTCCTCACAGACGAGCAGATCAACAAGAGCGGCAGGACAGCCGATCCGAATGACCCCGATACCGATGACGACGGGCTGCTCGACGGCATCGAGTTAATCTTCACTCGGTGGAACTCGACCGACGAGGTCTGGACCCTGAATCCGCTGGTCGCTGGCGACGGCTACTACGACTCCGACCGTGACGGCATCACTGACCTCGTCGAGCTAAACCTCACCCTCAACAATCCTGCCAATGGTGGCCTCTCCCCTCCGGATGCACCGCGGATGTGGGAGGAGGCCGAGCAACTGGATCCCGATGAGGCGGTCAATCGAGTCTACAGGATCCTGTTCAATAAGGAGGGCAGGGCCGAATTGGCGATTGCCCAGTTCGAGTCCTGGCAGGACGGCTCGGCAGCCCAACCGGTGGTCGCCGCTCTGCTGGGTGCCTCCGACCCGAACGCGGAGGACACCGACCGCGACGGCATGAGTGACGGCTACGAGTACTGGTTCACTGAGTGGGACCTCGAGCAGAACACCTGGGAGATGAACCTCCTGACCGACAGTGACATCCATACCGACTCAGACGATGATTCGTTCGACTGCAACGGTGATGGGCACATCTCGGACTCGGAGTCATACGACAACCTCGCTGAGTACGACGCCAGGGTGTACGGCAAGCGCTCGGCAGTCGATACCATCCCCAACGGAACCGGACTGGTCTCCTACGGCGCCGACGCCGTGACCGCCCAGATTGAGGAGAACGGTCTAGCCTACGAGGCGGCCTTCGCCCAGCTCTACGTCATGTTCTCGACCAAGAGCCTAGTGTCAGCCGAGCGCGCTGGGCTAATCAACGGGGTCGACCCAGACACTTTCAACTACAGCATCGCCGGGGTCAGCGACCCGACCGACGACGACTCCGATCGAGACGGGATGCCCGATGGCTGGGAGTTCTGCTACTCGATTTATGGCGAGTTCCTGCCGGTGAACTCGTACAGGTGGTCGATGAATCCAATCAACCCCCTCGACGTCGACTACGACCCGGACGCAGATGGCTGGTACGACAGGTCGTGGGAAGATGTCCCGGCCCTTCAGGGCACATGGGAGGGCCGGCAGTTCACATCCGCGCCCGTCGACCAGCAGATTGGGCAGGGCTTCCTCGGCCTGTACTTCAGCAACCTGATGGAGTACGAGAACGGCACCCACCCACTCGATACCGACTCCGATGACGACTCTATGGTGATGAAGCCGATTATACAGAACGGGATTGTCATCGACTATGTGCAGGACACCAACCTCTCGGACGGACGAGAGGTGTTCAAGTACGGGACCAATCCGCTGGACAACGACACCGACGGCGACATGATGCCTGACTTCTACGAGTACTACCGGGGATGGAACGAGGCCAATGACAACTGGTCCTCGTACCTGAAGATCTCAGTAGTCTGGCAGCAGATTACGGCAACTAACTGGAAGCCCGTCAACATCACTGGGACGAGCATCGCGAGGCCCGAGCTCGCATGGACCTGGTTCACCCACGACGCCACAGACCCATCTGACGCGGGACAGGACGCCGACAACGACGGCGGCTGGGAATGCTCCAGCGGCAACTGCCTCTATGTCCCGTACAACAACTTCCAGGAGTACTACGGGCTGGTCAATGCATCACTGGCCTCGCCCACCCTCGTGAGGCAAGCCGGGCTGTACGACTGCTCCGGCAGCATAGTTCAGGAGTGGTGGCAGCTACGCGAGTCCCTGCTGGGGACTTGCTCGGGCAGCGCTGCACTCAGTTCGAACTATTTCCGCATGTATCGAGTCAACAACGCCGACCTGCTGTACGCCCTCGTCATCGACGACAACGATGCAGACTACGAGGACATCGACACCAGCGATGACGAGGTCTTCGTCAACGGTGCGTGGACAGATGAGTACCAGAGGTTCGCAGGTGACCAGTACCACTTACCTAACACCGGATTAGGTGAGTATGTCTACGGCTGGTGGCTGATTGACATCGACGGAGACCAAATCGCCGACGGCACCAATCCAGCGAACTGGGACACCGACGGCGACTGGCTCAACGACTTCTTCGAGATCGAGGATGACATGCTCGACGGGGTACGGGGCAACAGCGGCTCCCCCATCAGGTACGACGACCGCACCACTAGTTGATTTCTTGAGCGACCTCCCTCACGCTCCGACATGGACGAAGATGCGCGGGTGCCCGCACCCGACGCACCAGTTGAGGAAAGGTTACTCTTCCTGCAGGAGAACATGGTGAGCTTCGTCAATCAGTTCAGCATGCCAGTCATCGAGGTAGCCCTGGTCCTCTCGAAGTATATCCGCATCCTCCTCGAGTCACTGCAGAATACCGCGCAGAGCAACGGCGAGGTCTTGCCATCGAGACTCACCGAGCCGTGGCACATTGACACCCAGAAAGAACCTCCTAGAATCGACTCATTCCCACTCGAGACGCTGCTTGGCAATCTCGATGAGGACAGGATGGACATTCTAGACACTCTAATCCGGACCATCCTAAACGAGAGCCAACTCCCCTTCACACCCGCTCTTACCCTGCTGAGGGAATGGGAGGCTCTGGTCAGGACTCAACTGGCCGCCGCCAGCGGACCAGGACAGCTGTTCAGCCCACTAGAGCTGCCCGAGGATTTCTAATCAGTCACTCTCGGCCTTGGCGACGATGCCGCTGGAGACCCACCAGGCATCGGCGACCGACCAGATGAACAGCACTGGCCACAGCACGACGGAGAAAATCAGAGGGAGTTGTATGACGAAGCACCCGAAGGCCTTGCGGTGCTGGCGGTTGAAGTGCTGCCCGAGATAGAGGAAGGGGATCAGCGAGAGAGCCAGAGCGACGAGGGGACGCAGAGCCCCCCAGGGGCCAACACCACCGCTCAACTCGTACCAGATTACCCCTATCACGCCCAGAGCGCTGGGCGCCCCCGGTTCCTCGTCGGAGGCCACGCTGACTACATACTCCTCCGTCATCACCACCCTACCAGCACCCCCGCTGCATGAATCTGACGCCAACTGGGGCGGCGAAAAGGCGAACAGCAGTTGCACCGACCGCTGCGCGTGAGCGAGCCCAGGGTTCTGGTCACGGCTTTCCCGCCGTTCTCCGATTTTGACAGCAACGTGTCTCAGAGCGTGCTGGAGAGGCTGGAAGTCGAAGGAGTGCAGGGACTCGATATCGTGACATGTATTCTCAGCGTAGACGAGGACGGCTCACGCGCGGTCGCTGAGCAGATGCGAAACGACATGCAGGTCGATGGCATACTGCATCTGGGTCTGGCGGCGAGAAGGGAATCGATATCCCTAGAGAGGCTGGCCCGCAACGAGTATTCGATGAACGAGCCGGACAACTCTGGCCGATTTCTCGAGTCAGGGACGATAATCCAGGGTGCGCCCGCAACCTTGCAGACCACCGCACCGGTGCACGTCATAGACGAGGAGTTCGAGCACGACGAGCATATCCACTGGAGCGAGGATGCAGGAGGATACGTATGCAACGAGACAATCTACCGAACACTGCACGCGATGCAAGCGAGAGAGGAGGCGCCTCTGCCGGCACTGTTCGTCCATCTCCCGCCCGAGGGCGAAGTCCCACTGGATGTCCAGATCGAAGCGGTCGGGCGGATTGCGACCTGCCTTGTATGCAGGCCGACGTACGATGTCGTCGGCGGATTGCTGTTCGATGCCGATGGCAGGATACTGGCCTGTAGACGACCGAAGGGCGACGCTTGGGCCGGCTGGTGGGAGTTTCCCGGAGGGAAGATTGAACCCGACGAGGATCCCGCATCAGCGCTAATCAGGGAGCTCACCGAGGAGATCGGAGTCTCCGCGGAGCCGAAATACATGGTTGAGAGGCTGCTCTACGAGTACGACGACAGGTCAGTGAGGCTGCAGATTTGGGACTGCGGAATCATCGATCCTGCTTCGATAAGGCTGGTCGAGCACGACGAGGCCAGATGGCTCTCGACGGACGAACTTCTGGATGTCAAATGGCTACCAGCTGACCTGCCCCTAATCGAGAGATGGAGACGAGAGGGCATCCCCCGGCCCTAGTCATCACCAATCGTCCGTTTTCCTTTGCGGTCGAACCACTCGACAGGCTCCCCGTCGCTGGCCATCGCCAGTTCGTCACCCACACTGCGTGGGACGGAATCTCGACCCGCGTGCCAAGTCTGCTGCTCCAGCCAGGCCGCCAGCCCCTCTCCGGTCAGCCCGACCCTCATCTCACCGCCGATTGCCCTGTCTTTGACGACGAAGGATACCTTGCCTGCGAGGGCAGCCTGACGGGACAGGGAGAAGCCCGTGGAGCTCCCGTCCAGCTCCAAACTCATCGCATCTAGGGCGGTATCGAGGACCCTCTGAATCCTGACCGCTTCAAGCAGCGTGTCCAGGGACTCGGACGAACCAGTCATCATCTCCGCCGCCCGACCGCTGGGGAATCCCGAGTTCGAGGGCATCCTGTCAGGGCTCCAATCGGGAAACATCACTTGGACAGCGTCCACCACTCGCTGTGGGTCCTCGTGCGGCTGCACCACCGTGGAGACACTGATTAGGGGAGACACGAGCCTTCGTGCGCGTCGCTGGCCATGAGTTCTCTGCATCCGACCGCTCCCGGGAACGCGAATGATTCAAACGATGCGAGAATGGGCCCGAGGCATGGCTCAGCGCTCACCGATGATGGGAGCCGCCCTCCTCCTCGCCCCGACCATGTGCGTGGTGGCGCTACGCTATGGCTCCGACGCATTAGAAGAGGTCATCTCGCAGGATATCACTCTGAGGTACTCGATCCACGCAGCCGCCCTCTTGGTGGGTGTTGTGATGTTCATGAGGTACCGCAAGATCGAGGATCATGAGTTTCACAGGTCTAGGGCGATCCGCAAGCTTTCCAAAGCGTACTCGCGCGAGGACAGGGGGCTGTGGGAGAAGGGCGAAGCCGCGATAGAGCGCATGGAGGCCAAGGCGAGCACCCCAGCCACCGGTCGCAAGGCCCTGAAGGCCCAAGCGCTGAAGTCCGGGACCGTCGGTTCCCTGAACACCGAGCGCTCGGAGGAGGACATAGGCGAGGACACCGAACCCCCTCAGACGCAGACCACGGGCATCAGCACCATGGTCGACGAGGAGGCTATAGCCGAGCCGAAGGCCCCGGGGGTGTTCTCGAGGATATCAGGGGCGATCAACAGCCGTCTCGATGCATCGGCCGAGCGCAGGATGGAGCGCAGAGTCACTAAAGCCAGCAAGAAGGCCTCATCGAAGACCTCATCGGATGACCAGTGGGCGACTCCAGCAGAATCCTCCTTGGCTCGTTCGGTCATCTCCTGCACAGCCTGCGGCGCTCTGAACAACTCCGGAACCCCGTACTGCACATCATGCGGGGAGTTCCTGACTTGAGGGTGGGGTTGAAAACGGTCGGTCAAGAGCCCCGCACAGGCGAGGGCCATGGCAGGTAAGAGGGACTACTACGAAGTTCTAGGCGTGGCCAGAGACGCCACCGGTTCAGAAATCAAGCGAGCATTCAGATCACTGGCTCGTCAGCACCACCCCGACAAGAACCCCGAGGACCCCGAGTCTGAGAGGAGGTTCAAGGAAGTTCAGGAGGCCTATGCAGTACTGTCTGACCCCGAAGAGCGGAGGAAGTACGACACCTTCGGTCACGAGCAGCCCGGCGGATCTCCGTTCGGCCCAAGCGGTTTCCAAGGAGTAAATATCAGCATAGACGATCTGTTCGGAGGTGGTTTTGAGAGCATCTTCAGCCAAATTTTCAGTGGAGGGAGGGGCCAGCGCAGAAGCAGGGGCAGGGACCTGCTTCTGAATCACGAAGTACCGTTCCAAGCTGTCATGGACGGCTACGAGGACGATATCGAGATAGATGTACTGAAGATCTGCGAGAAGTGCGATGGGACTGGTTCCGAGAGCACAGACGGAGTGAGGGAGTGCCCTACCTGCGACGGCCGAGGCAGAATCCAGAGGATAGAGAAGGCCGGCTTCTTCACCAAACAGGTAGTCTCAGACTGCTCGTCGTGCAGAGGCGAGGGAAGGATAGTCAGCGATCCCTGCGCGACCTGCGATGGGCAGGGCAGGGCTAGGCAAGCCAAGCAGGTGCGGTTCACAGTGCCCCCCGGTGTTGCGACTGGGACCCGACTCAGGATGAGGGGTCACGGCGAGGCAGCTAGGGGTAACAGAGGGGAGAGCGGTGATTTGTATATCCAGATTGAGGTCGAGGAGCACCCCTGGTTTGAGAGGGACGGCCCGGACCTCCTGATGGCACTGCCTCTGGGGTTCGTTGAACTGGTCCTCGGCACCCAAGTCGAGATTCCGCACATCGATGGAAGCGACCTCTCAATCAAGGTACCAGCAGGCTCGAATCCTGGTGAGACCCTGAGCATCCCTGGCCGTGGGCTACCTGGGGGCAGAGGTCGTCGCGGCAGGGGCTCCGTCACCGTACTGCTCAAGTTGGACATGCCGAGCAAAGTGCCGCGCTCCCTGAAGAAATCCCTTGAGGGGATGCGCGGAGAGATTGGCACCGATATGGATTCCCTGCAGGATGCGATAAGGTTCGAGGCCAACAAGAGAAGAAGGCCCTGATTACTCGGATTCGCCCCAGTCCAGAGCCCGGTTGGGGGTCGCAGCGAGTGGCTCTCCCCCGACCAGTCCCGATAGTTGGAATCCGAGGCTGGTAGGGCCGCCCTCCAGTGCGAGGCTGAGGAACACCCTGCTTCCAGCAGACAGCGTGTCAAGGAAGATCTCGTCGTCTTGGAAGAGTCGGCTGGGTGACACCGAGGAGATGCCGACCTTGGCTCCCTCGGGAGCATGAATCCTCATCGCAGCCAGCTCCCACGGGACCTCAGCGACCCGTATTCCCAGCAGCAGGACGGCATCTCCCTCGCTAATCCTCCAAACGCAGATCTCCACTTGCTCGGTCATGTGCCGCAGCAGCGGCTCGCCCCAGTCCTGAATCACGGCTCTCCAAGGACTGTCCCCGAGTTGCTTCAGAGAGTACTCGATCTCCCTTTCGTCGATACTCTCTGCGGACAGGGCCTCGGCGAGCCTCTCGCGCAGGCGACGCAGCCTGCGACGCTCGTGCTTCTCGATATCGCTAGCCAGAGGCGCTCCACTGAAGATGGCCGCTCTGTTCCACCACAGCACCATCAGCAGCGGGGTCAGTAGCATGAAGCCGGCGAACATGTAGAACCCTCTGGCCTTGTGGGACAAATCCACAAACTCGTTTTCTACTGGTTCATAGGGCCCGTTGTAGGGCAGTGAGAACTGGTATTCTCCCGTGCCTTCTGCCTGACCCATGCCCTGGCCCCACTCGATCATCAGAGCATGCATCCCAGGTGGAACTATCATCATCGAACCGTCGGTGGAGTTCACGACTTCTCCCGTCTCCTGATCCAGTGTCATCAGCGTGAATGTGACGGGGGAGTCGCCTATCCTTTGGATGCGGACGTAAGACCCGTTCTCCTCGGTCACTGAGAAAGCGAACACATCGGTAGTGTCGAAAACATCGAGACTGCCCTCGATTGTGGCTGCTCCAAGGCTCAGGACTTGCCATCTGAAATCTGGCCCTCCCAGCTCCCATACCATATCCGGGGCATCTCCGATTAGGGCACCATCACTCGGTTTGAGGGATTTCAGCATTATACTCCATGCTGCGGTTCTGCCCTGCGTGGTCAATCCGAATTCGACCGAGACGGTTTGTGCCGTGGTCTCAAACTCTTCCGCGCAGCCACTTCCGACGGCGAGGCTCGAGCCGTCCATCTGGTGAAGCACGATCTCAACACTGACGATGTCTGTGAACGAACATAACGGCTCCAGCTTCATCTTGGCTCCAGAGGCTATGAGCAGGGAGTCTCCTTGCGAATCTGAAGCGGCGAGGTGTCCGTGATAGAGCAGGGAAGATTCACCGTAGAACGGCAGAGCCTCCCCGTGGCTCCATGGATTACTCAATTCACCTGCACCAGGTGCCTCAGTGTCATCATCGTAACGAACAATCTCGAACTCGTAGGGAGAGTAATCATCCTCCGCCGAGTGAACGAGGCGAATCCACAGCTCTCCTTGAGCCGGGTATTCGAAGTAGTGCCCCATCTCTGTACGCTCGATGGTGTCAACAAGCGACTTCAACTCCTCGTCTCTGTGCCAGATCTCGATGCCAATCTCACTGGGTCCCCTCAGGCTGTTGAGCAGCATCACGTCACCGGGGTCTCCGACCACCATTACGGCATCCTTGTCACTCTGGTTCTCCAGTGCTCCGACGTAGAGCACGCCCTCAGAAAGAAGGTCGATTGCAGCACAGGAGTGTAACTGGCATGGCGAAGTCGTGTTGATTCGCGGGTATTCACCCTGACTTCCCGGAGGTGGGACTATGTTCGGCAGATCTTCGTGCTCAGTCCATTCATCCATCCTGCTGAGTATCACTTCTGTCCCTAGGTCACCGGACTCGGTTCCCGAATCGACGAGGAGCTGCCAGGACACGTTGCCCTCGACCCATCCTGACCATTCCACGAGATGTGGGTCCTCATGTCTCTCCTCGACTCCGTCAGCCCAGACGACTAGCTCCATCCCCTGGCAACCGACCTTCAAACACGAAACACCAATCCACACCGGCCCGCTAGTGCTGAATTCCTCGTCACTGAGCACTACCTTAGAGTCCTCATCGGCGCTGACTGAAGCGCTGAACGCAGCCAGTGCCAACAACGCAGCCAACAGCCCCGCTCGCACGCCTCGCATGTGAGGCCGACCCGGCTGCACCTTAGAATCCTTCAAGCGAACCGCGTCAGTGCGACGGCGTATGACAGAACGCCCGCTGGCCCGTGGTGTGGCCGCAAGGCAACGTTTCGCGAGGCTGATGCCGCTAGGCGATAGGAACCAGCCTGTCGGGTGGGCACCGGGCCTAGTTCTGGGCCCCCAAGATCCCGAAATCGAACCGTCTTTGGCGCCGTTCTCGTGCTCGAGGAGCCAAGGCGCCGTGCCAGCGACCATCTCGATGTCCACGAGGGCGGAGATGTGCTACCCGTTCGACTCTACCGACACATGGGATGCATCGGAGGGTCTGACACTTCCTCCAAGCCTTGCCGAAGCCGATTCGGGAGAGGCTGGTCACGGCTCCCAACTGCTGCCCGTCTCATGGCAGTCCATGCACCACGACCAGAACCTCAACAATCCCGAACTGGAGCCTTCAGTCATAGCCCTAGTCGACGCAGCGCAACTAGCCGAGCGCCCCGGGATGCTGGTTGAGGCGCTCGATGCCCTCAGGGTGCGCTTCCCAACGTCCCTCATATGGACTCCCGGGATAGCAGGTCCAGACAACTGCGCACTCCTCTCATGGATGGGGGTCGACCTGTTCGACACGACGCGCTCAAGACGAGCCGCGTCGCTCGGTGTGATTCTCACCGAAGACGGGCCGAGGCTGCCTGAGGAAACGCTCGGAGAAAACGCCGACATGGATGCTCAGTGCGCTGCATGGGCTCGCGCTATCGCAGCCACAAGAACCGCGATCCGGAACGGCTCGTTGCGCGAGCTGGCTGAGCGCCAGAGTGCTTCCAGCCCACGCACGGTGGAGCACCTCCGCCGACATGACTCATTGATGAGGAGGTACGAAGGGGATCGCTCAGGCCTAGCTAGGGTGGTCGGGCACGAGCACAGACTGAGGTGCCACACGTACTCGAGCCGAAATGACGCCCTTATTCACGACTGGCGCAGCAGAGTAGCAGACCAGCACCAGCCGCCAGAGCACCAGAGGCAGGTCCTGCTCCTGCTGCCGTGTTCAGCGGTAAAACCATACCGCACTTCACAGAGTCACAGGAGGTTCCTGAGGGTGATCGGCTCGGATGCGGTGCATCAGGTGATGGTCACCGCTCCTCTCGGGCTAGTTCCGAGGGAGTTGGAGGAGATTTGGCCTGCAGCCAACTACGACATCCCGGTGACCGGCGAATGGGATGCTGACGAGCTCGCAGTGATTCGCGATATGACAACCCGCTTCACCTCCAGAGTCGGATACTCCACGGTGATCAATCACTCGGGTGTCGACATCGAGTTAGGAGGAGTGGAAGTTGTGGACACCCGTCAAGGTGATTCAGCAGGTTCGACAGAAGCGCTATCGAGATTGCAGGAGGAAGTCGAGCGAACGGTATCAGAATTCAATCTCGAGAGTCCTAGGAGGGCTGCTCACAGGTTGGCTCAGATGCGTGCGCTCTCGCGCTTCCAGCATGGCACCGATGCTTGGCTGGAGGGGTCCAAGGTGCAGGGCCGCCCACCAATCTTCACCATTACGAAGGATGGCGAGCAGATCGCCCAATGGAATCCGAGAAGCGGTAGATTTGCCTTCTCCAAGGCCTCCCTTCCGTTGCTCGACGCTTGCGATGCGGCACCAAGAGTCAGTCTGAAGCCGGGATTGGAGTGGAGAGGGGATCTGTTCCCGACCAATGTCGAATCTGCAGAGGCCGGCATTAGGGTAGGCGACGAGATTCTCGTGATGCAGGAAGGCCGACTCGTCGGCTCCGCGCGCGCCGAAGCTGCGGGTTGGGAGTGGCCTGACGGCCCTGGTAGGCTTGCGCGTTCCCAGCACAGGCTGTAATCCACCCTCCGGGTGCCTACGCAGCGATTAAAGAGGGGGAGCAGGTCGCCCGGACGCCCGAGGTAACAGACATGTCACGCATGCACAGTGGAGGCAAGGGTCGCAGCGGTTCCAGCAAGCCCGGCGTCAACGAGGCTCCCGGATGGTCGGCCTCCGACAAGACGGACGTTGAGGAGCTGATTGTGAGCCTGGCTCGAGAGGGGCACTCCACTGCGATGATCGGCACTATCCTGCGTGACCAGCACGCTGTGCCCGATGCGCGACTCGTCACTGGAGAGAGGATTTCCCATACGCTTTCTAGGAACGGCATCACGAACAAGTACCCTGAGGACATGATGAACCTCATGCGCCGGGCTCTGAGCCTGATTGACCATCTCGCTGGTAACTCGAAGGATCTCCACAACCGCCGGCAACTCGAACTCTGTGAGTCTAAGATTCGCCGTCTCGCTAGGTACTACAAGAACACTGGAAAACTCGACGAGGACTGGGTCTACAAGCAGGACCAACTGCGTCTTATGGTCGAGTGATTCTTGCGCAGGGGATTTGAACCCCGGCTCCACAGCACGAGCATGCGCACGCTGCTGGAGGCCGAGCCGCTGGCCCCTGTGTCCAAGACACTGTCCCAGGCAGCCGACCAGCTGCGCAGCTCAAACACGACCATACTTCTTCTCGCAGCCCCCTCTCTACAGGGAGCCCTGGCCATTGCCCCGCTGGAGGCCGCTTTGGTCGACACTGGCCTGCCTTACCGTCGCCGATTCAGGCTCGAGGCACCCGCCGAGGGCTCGTGGGTGCACATTCTCGGACCAGCCGATGAGAGCGGCCCTAGGCTATCTTTGGACCCCACCCAGCTGTCATTGGCAGGAACCGTGGTGGAAGGCCTCACTGGACATCAGGGAGACTCCCGTAAGGGACCTCTCACCGCTGTGGCGCAGTCGCATGCCCTAGCGCAGGCGATTTGCCCCGACGGAGCCCGGATACGACGCCTCAGGCCGTGGGCGATCTCAGGCAACTGGCTCCACTCTGCTCTGGACACGACCTATGACCCTGTCTTCACGGCCCTGCGCGACGCACTGGTGGAGGACGGCTCCATCAGGGTAGTCCCGCTGCCCGAGGTTCCTGAGCCCAACATCTCGTCAAGCACGTGGATCGACCCTGCGGCGCTGGACGCCGTGACCTCCCGCTGGCCTTCTCTGGACATGGAGGGACGCGCACGCGCGCTCTCCCACCTGATGCGACCGGCTCTGTCCCGCTCCACGCCCTCCACTGCTAGGCTGGAGGAGATAGGATGGCATTGCGTCATGGGCCCGGGATGGTCGACTGACCTTGCCGGGCAGATAGCTTCAGCGGCTGGCATGTGGAAGGAGAACCCAGCGGCGGTCGCTGCTGGAAGAGTCGCCGACTCTCTGTTGAGGCGAGGAGTTATTCCTCGACTCTGAGCATGCTCTTGCAACTTGGGCACTCTACTCTGAGTGGACGGACCTCGGACTCGATGGGCACTCTGGTGGAGCACGCCGGGCAGTCGATGTAAGGACCGGTGCTGCGTCTGCCGATTCTTTGAATGGTCTCAGTCTTGGGAGATACTAGGGCCACCGGGAACACCAGCAGGATTGATGAGATTGAGACTCCGAAGACAATCGGCATCGGCATGCCCAGAACGTAAATCACCAGTGCTAGGCAACCGAGGGCGACCACCGTCACCACTGCGGGGGCACTTGACCTGCGCTTGGTCAGCGCCATCGCGAATCCGATTCCGACGGACAGGAACAGCACCGACATCATCGCACCATAGAGTACACTGTACAAGGCGAAGCCCGAAGGTTGGAACTCCACCCTGAAGTCGAGCCCGGGGTCGAGTTCAGGCTCGTCGACGGTAAGCACCTCGAGGATAATCCAACGCCTGTGCTTGTACTCGATATCATCTGCTGCGACAGCCCCCAAGTCCTCCAGCAGAGTCGACCTCAATTCAGCAGTCAACTCAATCTCAGTCCAGTAGTCGTCGGGAGACGAGCGTACGAAACTCTCAACGAGGACCTGCCTCTCCGCCTCCATCGAATCATAACTGTACGATGTGTCGATGAAGATGGTGACGGCATCGGCGCTGAAGGCCCTAGTGCCACCCATGTCGATTGTTATCTCTGTCGGCCCAAGCTCTATTGGATTGACACCGAGAATGGCCTCTATCTCCAACGACAGCCCGTTAGACATGAAAGAGCGGAGATTGGTTGCAGATCCCGTCAGGTGGCCTTGCAGGGCGAGCAGTTCAGAGTCATCCACCCTACCGTTGTGTTTGTCGGCGGACGGGACCGAGTCTGCGTAGGAATTCAGATTGCGCCACCAACTGTTTGAACTCAAACTCTGGTTGCCGATGTTGTCTAGTCCCCAACGCATCCACTGCGACATCGAACCGTCGAACTTGATCATCACCTCGCGGTCAACAACGTACCCGTTCCACTTAGCTTCGATTTCCATATCGAGGGACGAGCCACCGGTCCTCAACGGCTCGTTCGCTGGATACCACCCTGTATTGCCGGTGTCTTCGCCGATGATGATGTCATGAGTGCGCGTGGTGTCTATTTGGAGGCCGCTCTGCGGCTTCAATTGGAAGTCTACCCTGATGTTACCACCTTCTGAGTTCTCAGGAACCTCCCAGACGAAGGTGACCTCGACACCCCCCTCGACTCCAGTGGCGATTGGCATCTGGCTGACCTCGGCACCCTGCACTGAGATACCCCCGGTGGACCCGGTCCACATCCGGTCGTCGAAGCCGGATTTGAGGACAATAGGGAAGTAGACCAGCCTACCTAGGACGCTGGCATCCTTCATCTCGATGTCTACTAGGGGGAAGCGCACTGAGATATGGGCATCATTGGCCTCGGACCCCCATAGGAAGCGGATTCCAGCATCATCCCCTGGTTGGGAGAAGAGGAGGCTGCGCACGGTCAGGGTGAGTTCCAGCAGATCACCGTCGTTGACCTGTCCGGGACTGACTTCGACGCTGATTTGAAGCATCCCGGAACCGGTGAGATATGGGTCAACGCCCCCGTCTCCGTCGTAGAACGACCCACCTATCCTAATCTCCAAGGTAGAGTTGATGGTCACTCCCACGGCACCCTCGACCTCGTAGGGAATGCTGAATTCCCAAGTCGAGTTTTGGTAGGCCCCCTCGGTCCCCCAGACCACACCCCATGCTCCGATCTTGATCTCGCTCAGGATGGAGGGTGTGACGAGGGTGGATTGGGAATCCGACTCGTCGCTCTCGAGGTCCTCATCGAAGGGAGTGAGTGTACCGTCATCGGCATCGCCCATGAGAAAGAGGTCGAAATCGGTCGAGTTGCAGCAGGTCACATCGTCTTGGGCAACTGCTGCATAAGGAGACATGCTCATCGTGAGAAGCAGCGCCACCAGAGCCAAGGCGCTGGGGCGTCGCTTAGAGGGCATCAGACCCTGTGGCCGGCTCGTATCCCTTGAATGCGCCGCCTCTCGAAACCTCGTGTACGCGATTGCGCGGGCGGCGCCAAAGGCGCCGAAATCAGCTATCCGTGCAACCAGACCAGTTTCGCAGGACCTGATTCAGGCAACTCCTCCAGTCTTGCGAAACCCACTCTCTCGAGCTGGTATGTATCGCCTACTTTCAACTCGAAGTCCTCCAGTACCCCTATCTGCTTGTGCAATTCATCGCCTGCAGGAATCGCCAGCTCTGCTTCCCGTGTCATCGAGGTGGGAATCCAGTGGATGATTGGGCGCCCATCGGACCTGTCGAAGGACTCCACGGTGGCTGTGTCCCTTGAGATCTCGATGTCCGCGAACTCCTTCAGCCGGACCCTGCCGGAGCGCAGATCGGAGGTCTGGATTGCTATCGAGCCGGTGAATCGCCACTCCCGCGAACCTGGAACAGCCCCATCGGGGTGCCTCGGCACGAGCACCCCCCTCTCCTCCCCCGCTCCCTGCAGTTCGAGAGTGACTGGGGAGGCCACGAAGCTGCGGCGCTCTATGGCCGAGTCGATTAGACTGGAGTTGAACGCCTCAATGGTCTGCATCGAGATAGAGATGTCCTTCTGCGTCAGCCCGAGGTCGATCCAGAAGTCCCGCAGAGCCTGCGCACTGAAGCCTCGACGCCGAAGCGTCTTGAGAGTGGGAAGACGGAGATCGTCCCACCCCCTGTGGCTGCCGGATTCTATCGACGCGCGCATCTCCGAGGTTGAGAAGCCGCCGAACTCGTGAACCTTGACCCTGCCCCAGTAGAGGGGTTCTGGGTACTCCCATCCGAAGTGCTCGTACAACAGCGTCTGCTTGCGGGTGCTGTCCATCAGGTCCTTGCCGCGGACGATGTGGGTGACGCCCTGCTCATGATCCTCTATGGCACTCTGGAAGTCGAGCAGCGGCCATACCTTGTACCGATCCCCTGCTAGGGGGTGCGGCGTGTGCTGGATTCTCAGTGCGGGCCAGTCTCTGAGGGCCGGATTGGGCAGTGTCATGTCAGTCTTGACCCTGACCACCGCCTCACCATCCTGCATCTGGCCGTCGTTCATGGATTTCCAGTCGGACAGGCTCTCAGCAGCGCTTCTTCCTCTGCACGGACAATCCTGTTTCTCCTCTCTGAAGCCCCGAAACTTGTCAGCGCTGCATCGGCAGACGTAGCCGAATCTCTCAGCGACCATCCGCTCTGCGTGCTCTAGGTAGAGGGGCATCCTCTCGCTGGCCCTGATGATTACGTCTGCGGACCTTCCGGCCAGCCACTCGTACTCGTCCTCTATCCACCCATAGGCTTCGGGCAGAGGGGGCTTCACTTTGGTATCGGTGTCATCGAAGCGCAGGACTACCTTTCCGTCGTACATCCTCGCGTACTCCGAGTTGATTACAACTCCCCTCGAATGCCCCAGCGTCAGGGGGCCGTTCGGGTTCGGGGCGAATCTCAGGACCACTCTGGAGGTGTCACCCGGCAGTTCCTTCAGACCCTCCGCCTTGCGATGCTTCTCGCGTTCTAGGGCCTCTGGTGCCGTCCTCTCCAGCTCTTTCCTGACGTGTTCGATGCCGTGGCTTTCTGCTAGGGAGTTGGCAGCGGCCACCTCAGTCTCAATCAGATCCCGGAGTTGCTTCGCCTTGCGGCGAAGGTCCTCACGCTCGGAGAGCAGCCGGCCGAGCACGCTTCCGGCTTGCCCCTGTCCGGCGTACTCGACGGCGTTCTGCAGCGCGTACTTGCGGACCGCAGCGACGATATCGGGGTCCCAACCGCCTGAATCAGCCATGATACCGGGCGATACCGCCGAAAAGCAGCATTTCACGCTTCGCGTGCTCACCACTCGTCGAGCGATGATTGGAGGACCGAAGAACCGTCCGCGGCCCTCATCGGAACAGGCCCGCTGTGAATCTCTCTCCAGGCATCTGATACCGTCGACCAGCTCCATCTGAGGCATCCGTGTGGCAGTTCCCCCGAGACCAGTTCTCTCACCGCTTCTCTGGTTAGGGGGTCGGAGGGGTAACCCGAGCCAATTCTGATTTCAAGCCCAGCTTCGATAGCCGATATGGCATCGTCCCGCTTCACCTTTGCTAGGATGCTAGCCGCCCCAGCCACTACGCTCTGCGAGTCCATGCCGTGTCGCGACACCACCGTCCACTCGGACCAATCGCTGCCCAAACGGGAAACCAGCCTGTTCGTGAAACGCTCCTCGTTCACATCGCAGGCATCGGCCATTACCGTACCGCGAGAGTCGCTGTCGGCGGCAACCTCGATGGCTTCTGCGAACAACTCAATCTCGAGTCGGTTGAGGTCAGAGGACTGGCTGTTCAAGTCTATCCTCTCGGCTTCGCAGAGCACGATTCCGACCCCCCATCCGCTGCTCTCGGCCTCTGATAGGATCTTCTCGGAGATACTGCGACGCTCTGCCGGCGACAGCTCCTTGGAGTCTCTCGCGCCGATTTCGTGCAGCGCCCCCTCGTCGTTCTCAGGGATGCAAATAGCGCAAACCACGAGAGGCCCTATCACCGGCCCCCTGCCGGCTTCGTCGACGCCTATCTTCAGTCCACTCACAACTCCAAGTCGTAGTCGGTCGGGCTATCATCATCACTACGCTTCTTGGGGGCGACCTTGCGAGTCTTCTGTTCGGCTGGGTCGAGCATAACGTTGCTAGGGTGCGGCATCTCGCCCTGTGACATCCTGTCGGCCATCTCAGTGGCCGACTCTAGGTCATGCGCGGTCTGGTGCTTGTCCAGCACTTCGCTGGCAGTCTCCACCGCTTCCTTGCTGGGTCCTGCTTGCGGTTTCTCCGACAACCCGCCGGACTTCTCGATGAACTCTGCGGCGAAATCGCGCACCCCTATCTGCGGACTCTCCACGAGTTCGGGTGCCTGTTCACCCCCCTCTTCGAATCTGGCCATCCACTCCTCTGCCTTCTCCTCAGCAGGAGGGGCCGGCCCTCTGAGTGCCAGTTCGCGCTGTTTCCTGATACTGACAGCCACAGCTACCCCCATGCTCCCCGCGATAACCACGATGGCAATCAGGATGAACTCGTGCCAGATCTCCAACCAGTCGATTGCACTCTGCAGGAAAGCCCCCCCTCCTTCGTTCGGACTGGGCACGAACGCGGCTGGCACCAGGGCGGAGTCCTCTGCGGTGAATATGATAGCCGGATCCCGAATCGATCGGACCTCGACGGTCAGAATCGCAGTGGTCTCGATCGGCGCCTCTGTTGGTACTGCCATCCATGCGCTGAATTCCACCGAATCGCCCGGTTTGACATTCATGATCTCGAAAGAACGGGGACTGCTGCTCTCGGTACCGGTCGAAGCCCCTAGAGGAGGCACCAGACCGAATTCGGTGACCATGTTGACATCGAGATTGACCACTAGGCCGTCCGGCTCGTTGCCGGCGTTGGTAAGAGTCCACTGCGAAGTCAGGTTATTGTCCTCTGACAGGTCTGACGAGAGCCTCTCAAGCAGCCACTCGTATTGCTCGCCCACCGTGACCTCGAATTGCAACTCATCGGGCGACCAATCTCCCAGCCAGATCTGGACATTGACTAGGGCAGTCAGGTCTGCAGGCGTATCCTCAGACACCGTGCATGAGACCTCGATACCGCTCATCGACTGACCGGGTCCGAGGGTGACCTCGTCCTGCCCGAGCTCCACGGTTAGCCATTCCGGCCCCCCCTCCACTGTGGTCGTCAGTAGGAAGGAGGAGGTTACGTCACCCGTGTTCTCCACTCTCAGCGAGCCGTGGCAGGTATCGCCCGGGACAGTGTCGCCTTCGCACCCGCTTGCCCCCAGAGTCAACAGCCCACCGGTCCGCGGGATGATGCTGACCCTCTGCGAAACCGCGGACACGTCCTCGGGGGCCGCGCTGCTCCAGACCATGACATCGAAGAACAGCACTCCCGGGTATCTATCAGGGGCTTGGACCTGAAGATGCACCTCGCCGGATTCGTTAGGAGTCATGGAGTCCAGTTGGGTTCTGCTGAGCACGATTGCAGCCCAGCCGTCGCTGGAGAGCGACATTCCCGGCTCCCCGATCAACGAGCCATTCGCATCCACTTCAGCTATTCCCACTACGAGGTCGCGCACCGAGTTGCCCAGATTCCTCGCCGTGACGAATAGATCGATGACATCACCGGGAGATAGGGAGGCATTGCCTCCTCCCTCGTCAATCGTTGCTCCGTGGTAGAAGCCGTACTCTAGTGAGAAGTTGTACCAATCTCTGGATTCATCCAACCCACTAGTAAGCTGCATGCTGAACTGGTGCAGCGATCCGGCCAGCGGATAGCCGTCAGAAATCTGCGGGGCAGTGATTGAGAACTGCACCCACTGGGTGATGTTTGAGGGGGCGTCGTAGGTGTGTCCCGCCTCGGGAGGCTCTGCGTTCGACCACTCGATCGACCACCCCTCAGAGCCGCTGATATCGACAACCGCTTCATCGTCGACCCCGGCGTGGTTGGTGAAGTTGAAGTTGAGCCCAATTGTAGCCCCGGGGTCGATGTCGAAGATTGAGCCCGAGTCCGGGCCGAATTCGATGCCCGGCGGTTCGACTTCGAACGGGTAGAGGTAGTCTGAGCCATTGAACACAGTCGCAGCAGCGGCCTCTTGCAACTCCAGCGCCCTCGCAGGGGAGATTTGTCCCGGATAGGAGCGCCCCACCGGCGATTCACCGGTAATCACAGCGTGGAAGACGCATGCGGAGAGGTATGTCCCGTCTATTGAGGGATGCGAACCGTCGCTGGAGTATAGGGTCGAGAACGCCGTCGAACCAGCGCTCGGATCAACTCCCGTGTCTGCAACTGCGTCGTACAGATGCTTGTAGGCCAAGCCCACCGGTGCGATGAAGGCCGGTTCCGAGTGTGTAGTGATATTCTCGAGATACATCTCGTACCCCTGCTGCAAATGCAGTTGCATCGATGGGTAATCCGGATTCCGCCACTGATTGTTCGAATCTCCATCCTTGTACCCCCATGTCATGAAGAGTATCGTACTGCCTCCTGAGTCCAAGGCACGCTGATTGAGGTAAATCGCAGCGTCCTTGCTGTCCTGCCAGTATTGAGAGTCGGTTGGGAACGAAGGGACTTGACTCTGGTCTTGGAGAATCACGAAATCGTTCGGCTCATTGAGTGCGATGTTCCACTGATTGCCACTTTCCCTAGCCCGGTCTTCGTGTTCGAAGAGTTTCAACCCACCACTGGTCAGTGCTGAGACTTCGGCATCCCCGCCGCCATCAGACAGGATGCTATCGAGTTTCGAAGCGAGATTGTTCTGACTGGTATACGAATTGCCGAGCATCAGCACCTCAAGAGCATTCGTTTTGAGGGAGGAATCCGCATCTCTAATCGATGAATCCAAGGTGTTCGGCGCAGGGTTGGATGCAATCAGTAAGAAAACGAGAACCAAGACAATCTGACGCTCGTTCATGACCGACTGTCATCGTTCTCACTCTTTTATCCCTGCTCCCTTCCGATAGTGAGCCCTACGAAGTATTGATGGTCTGGGGCGTTGTTGCATGAGCGTGGCAGTGAAATGGCCGTTCGGTAAGAAACCCACCGAGCCGCGCCAGGTTAAGCAGCCTGACAAGCGTAAGATCATCGAGTACGAGAGGAAGCCAGACGACTCCCCTGAGGAGAAGACGGCCGACCGAAGCCACCTCGAAGACGCAGCTTTCAAGGACGCCATGGCGCTTCTTGGAGACGATTCCAAAGAGAAATGAGGCCTCTAATGCACAGGCTTCGGAATCAACCGGCCTGCGGCTTCGATGTCGAACTCACCTGCATGGATAGGCGACCTCAGCCCGAACTCATGGCCGACTGCAGGATCGATTTCTCCGAATTGCCCGAGCTCCTCGCCTGAGACGAGTACCCTCGCCCCCCGGCCCGCTATCCAAGGTCCCTGTGCAGCCTCGGTCGCTTCGAACACGACCTCACCCATATCAGCACCGAGGTCCCTCAGCATGGCCTGTGCGACGCCTTTCGCCGCAGTGAAGCCGCCTCCTATCTCAGCACACGCCCAAGCCACCCTCGTCGAGTTGGCCGAGTCCCTCACGACCTCTCCCAGTTCGTACACCTTCTGCGGCAGTTCGTGATGCCGATTGGCCGCAAGCAGCCTCAGCAGCGAGGGCAGGATGTACTGGCGCAGCAGGGTGTGGTCGATGGTGATGGGGTTGGAGATTACTGACAGACCCCCTCTGGCAGGCCATCTGACCCGCTCGAACTGGTCTGTCTCATTCGACAGGGTCAGCCCCTGAGTCTCTTGTATCCCCAGTGACCTCAGACTCGCCCTGATTCTGCGATTGAGGTGCGACGAACTCAGTGGAACCGCGTCGAGGTGAACTTCGGAGAGCTTCTCAGGCATGTTGTCGTAGCCGTATCCGATGGCTATGTCCTCGACGATGTCTATCGGGTGCATGATGTCGCTGCGCCAACGCGGCATCTCCACAACGTGCTCACGTTCGCCCACCGCGCAGTCCGCCCACCTCTCCGCCTTGTTCACTCCGTCGGTTACCGTTCTCGACTCTATCAGCCGCCCACCCATCTTGATTAGGGCGGCTGCAATCTCGTCCGAACCCAAGTCCAGACCCAGTATTTTCTCGATAAGCCGGTCCGGAACTCGGTGCCTTACGGCGTCCCCGCGGGGAGTGTCGGTTGACTCGCCATCGAATCCGGTGACTCTGACGCTCTCGACCGTCCCGCCTCTCTCGTGCAGTGACAGGCATACCAGCATCAGGCATGCTTCGCAAGCACGCTCGTCCCATCCGGTCACGTCGATGAAGAAGTCGGTCGTGGATTCTGTGACTGTGGTGTGGTCGCCGTTGATGATGGGTGGGAACGACAGGATGTCGTCGTTCGAATCAAGGATGACCGGGAATGTCTCCAATCCATCCATCAGGTGCGCGTACTCTACGCCCTTGGGATGCTCTTCAAGAATCTGCTTTATCGTCATCTCCTCACTCATCATCAGGGGGACGAAAGAATGCGTTCCGGGGACAGTGACGACCTTGAACGGCTCAGATAGCGTGGACAGGTCGTGCACGCCTATCGAGGCGAATCTGCGCTTGCGCCCCAGTGTGAGATGGAGCTTCTCCTGATGGTCCATCAGGGACTGGATGAACTCACCCCTCTCAGAATCGCTGCTACCGGTGTCGACGCCTCTGACTATCGCTGCTAGGATGACCGGCCTGACCAGTTCTAGGGATGGGTCGACCACCATCTCGACCCCACTCTCAGATACCTCGACAGAAGGATCCTCGAAAGCACCCCCGACAAAGCTCCTAGCAGCACGAGCCAGCGATTCGTGACTGAGTAGATCAGGACGGTCTGGGAAGACTTCGACTTCGATAATCTCGTCGTCATTGCCCTCGACGGGGCACCCCATGGCCGGCAGCCAATCAGTCCAGCCTCCACCAGAGTGCTCGACGCCGTTGATGCCCTGGATGTACTGCAGGATAGAGTGTTGAAGGTTGAGAGTCGGCATTTCTCACCTCAGTTGCCAAGCCACATGGGTAGCGGACGGTCGTAGCCGATTAGCCTCAGCCCGCTGATGGAGGCCGTGTCGTAATCCAGGGCCCTGAGGTTCCTTCTGCTGAGTTTCTCCAGCCCGTCAAGGCCCAACTCGCGCATCCAGCCTCGAACGGTCGAGTCGAGCCAGACCAAGGTATCCTCAAGGCCATCTTCAGGAGGTGGTGCCACAACGATGGGGCATCCTGCCGCGATAGCAATCAACATGTCCTCGGCGCTCGGCGCCTCATCCATCTCGATGAGCAGATGGCGCCCCTGCTCGGTCAGGTTCATCGCCCGGGCGGCGAGACCTATTCGCGGGAGCGCGGATGCAGCCCGGCTGCCGCCAGGGGAAGCCGCGTCGATGACAGCGCCATCCAGATCGAGGTCCACCACCAGCCTGAACAGGTGGTCGGCTCGATCCACGCAGTCGCGCAGTAGGATAAGTGCATCATCACTCATCTTGCAGGTGATGGATACCAGAATGGCTTCTATCTCGGCGTCGTTGAGCGGTGGCATATCCGCCAAATCGAGAACCACCCCGGCGCAACCCCCTAGCGAGCCGGCGCAATCGACGAGATTATCCTCGCCTACGAGAATCAGGTCGCACTCTCGGGGGGAGGTCCTGACTAGGGCCGGTTGAGACGAAGCCGCTCCCTGCCAAGTGCTGGCAGAGTCAGATTCCACCAGCCATGGAATTGGGAACAGAAGGCCGCCCTCTTCTGAGCCTAGGGGCATCAGGAGGGTGTACGGGTCGAGAGGGGAGTGCTCAGGAAGCCTGTCCGAGGTCGAGGGCACAAGTGCGATGCTCTCGAAACCCTCTGCGATTGACGACTCCGGCATCTCGGCTGCTCCCGCCGAAATGTCAGATGGAACCAGAACCAGCGCATCCTCCTCCAGAGTCAGGCCGAGCGGTTCCAGATGCTCAGCCAGTTGGATCATCTCAGCCGCTTCGATGCCACGCATGGAGGCGCCTTCCCCTGGAGGGGGGCAACTGCCGGCGATGACCACGCGCCCGCCCGTCATGCCGACTCCGGGCTCTGAGCCGACTGAACCGAGCACAACGACGGTCCCCTCACTCATGCCTGCCCCAGCCCTCTTCCCCGCATGACCCCGGACGATTACCGTACCGCCACAGATGCAGGCCCCAGCCTCATCTCCGGCCGAGCCCTGGACCGTGATGGTGCCTCCAGTCATCCTGTGACCGAGACGGTCGCCGACGTCCTTCTCCACAACTATCCGGCCGTTTCGCTGGAAAGCCCCGAGCATCGAGGTGCTGGACCCCTGCAGTGTAAAGGTCCCTCCGTTGTTCATGGCGCCCGCGCACTCGCCGAGGTCGCCGAGCAGCAGCACCCTCGATTTAGGAGGCAGATGTGAAATGGCCCCGATCTCGCCGCTCTTGGGCTTCTCATCGCCACCGCGGCCCCATCCGATCCTGACCAGCAGGTCTCTCTCTAGGGCCTCGGAGAGCATTCCATCCAGATCGCGACCAAGTTTCATGCTCTTCGCAGTGACCTCGCGCATGGCTCTCCCTGTGCGGACATGACGCTAGTGGTCTTCATTCTGACGGGCAGCACGGGCTCAAGCCGCTGCTAATGGAGGAAAACCCGAGGTGCGAGGCGAAGGGTATGTTGATAGAGGGCTGGCAAGGGCGTCGGAACACCCTCAGGGGTACATACGGGGTCGAGGCGTGATCAGGGTCGCCATCAACGGCTACGGGACAATCGGCAAGAGAGTTGCCGATGCTGTTGACGCTCAGGATGACATGGAAGTCGCGGGAGTGACCAAGACCGGACCCAGTTTCGGATGCCAACTAGCAGCGAAGAAGGGTTACCCACTGTATTGCACCACCGACGATCCAGAGCGCATAGCCTCATTCTCATCCGGAGGGTACGATTGTCGTGGAGGGCTCTCCGACCTACTTGCCTCAGTGGACGTGGTGGTCGACTGCGCTCCTGGTAAGATGGGGGCTGCAAACCTCACCAAGTACGAGGCAGCCGGTATCAAGCACATGTTCCAAGGTGGTGAGAGGCACGAGCTCACCGACCTGTCGTACAGTTCGAGCGCCAACCACGCCGCGAACCTCAATGCCAAGGGCACCAGAGTCGTCTCCTGCAACACCACCGGGCTCTCGCGCACTCTCGTGCCGCTGTACGAGCTTGGCGGTTCCCTCAAGGTCGAGTGCACCATGATCCGCAGGGCGGCCGACCCCGGCGACTCGAAGAAAGGACCCATCAACGCAATCAAGCCGGTGCTGAAGGTCCCCAGCCACCACGGACCCGACGTCATGACGGTGAAGCCAGAGATAGAAATCAACTCTCTTGCCGTGGCAGTCCCAACCACTCTGATGCATGTTCACGCCATCATCGCAGATTTGCCCCCCGGCCACGGCCAGACGACCGAATCTATCCTCGATCTATGGAGGCAGACCCCTAGGGTCATCGTGATGCACGGTGAGGGCAATCGAATGACGACCACCGCTGAAGTCATGGAGATGGCACGCGATCTGGGCCGCAAGTGGGGTGACTTGCACGAGGTCTTCGTCTGGGAGGATGGAGTGAAGTTGGTGGACGACAGGTTGTACTACTTCCAAGCGATACACCAGGAGAGCGACGTGATTCCCGAGAACGTCGACTGCATACGCGCTCTGATGGGGACGGAAGCCGATTGGCGCGCTTCTGTGGCTAAGACCGACAGCGCAATTTCGGACTACTACGGGCTATGACAGCACCCTCGGGTCGGCAAACTTCGTGGTACACCTAGTATGAACGGTCAAAAAGCCCCCTCGGGTCGGCTGACGCATGACCAGGGCTCGCTCTGTCATACCTGTTCTCGCAGCGCTCCTCCTGTCCACATGGTCTGGAGTGCTCGCGAGCGCCTCAGAGGACCCCCTTCCAGACAGCGATGTGATGGAGGATGCTTCTCAGGGACTCAACTCACAGTGGTCGCGTATGGCCGCCACAGAAACCACTTACCAACTGCGCGAATCATCAGGTATCCTACACTCCCCGTTCGGCGCGTTCGACCCATTGGACGACCCCGTTCCGCTCGGTCCTGAGAACCTGTACGATCCGCTGGCCCTGAGGCGCACGGGGATGCTCTTGGTCCAATCCTACAGCGCTGATATGACGGCCATGATGAACGCCTTCTCGAGCATGGGGGTCGATGTCCTTGACGTGGTCCCTGATGACGCCGTGGTGGTTCGTGTGGACCCGCTGAGCGACACCGGGGTAGTCGAGGCGATCAACAGGCTGCCGAGCGTCAGATGGACTGGTGAGTTGCCGGTAGCCTGGCGTGTCGCCTCCGAACTAATCTCTCTCTCAGGGAGAACAGGGATGCTCGTCGATATGGATGTGACACCCGCTCCCGATCTCGATCTCGATGAATTGGCCGAACTCTCTCTGGATCTACAACTGGTCTCGGGAGAGACAGGGCCTAGAGGGGTCTGCGACGCCTATCTGTGCCAGCCTCGCTCTGTCGATGCCGCATGGATTCCGATTCTCGCTATGGACGGCAGGATTCTGCATATCGGCTCAGCTTCGCAAATAACCATCCACAATGCCAACGCTAGGTCAATCAGCGGCATCAGTGGGACGCTAATCAGCTCCGGAGGGACACTGGATGGGAGCGGCGAGGTCCTTGCCATATCTGACACAGGTCTAGACGGTGATCACGGTGACTTCACGAATCGTATCAGAGGGATATACGATCAGTTCGGACCAGACAACTCGAACGCCGACATGAACAGTGGGCATGGCACTCATGTGACGGCCACGCTGCTCGGAGACGGTTCGGGGGACTCGACGACGATGGGCATGGTGCCGGCGGCCACCTTCCACTTCTACCAGCTCGAGGCTGACAGCTCCGGGGTTCTCGCCCGTTGGGGCTCGTTGTATCAGATGTTCACTCACTCGTGGCAGAACAACGCGCGCATACAGACTAACAGTTGGGGCAACGAGAACCTCGTCGGCGAATACAGTTCCGATTCCAGGTCGGCCGACTCGTTCCTAGTCGATTTCCCTCGCTTCCTAGTGCTCTTCTCGGCTGGTGATCTAGGCTCAAGCGGGGCTAACAGCGTGACTCCGCCCGGGACTGCCAAGAACGTCCTTACGGTAGGGGCCTCGACCACCGGTGCGTACGGCAGCACAGCCGAGGGCACGGTCACCGGATTCTCATCTAGAGGGACAACCCTTGACGGGCGCATAAAACCGGATCTGGTCGCTCCCGGTGTGATGATCTGCTCGGCTAGGGCCGAGGAAGCGCAGTTCGCCAACGGGGGCTCGTGCTCGAGCGCCACGCACAGTGATGGAAGCACCCCGTTGTACATGACGCTCAACGGCTCGTCGAT
>CAZSPJ010000002.1:0-33292 GCA_964608795.1 uncultured Candidatus Poseidoniales archaeon
CGGTGTTTGCGTCGTTCTGGGTCGGAGGTGGGGTGACCGTGAATATCCAGATCTGTAGGGTATACTGGCCCGAGCCGGTCCAACGGTCGACGTTGATGTAGACAGTGGTGCCACTGACGTTGGTCCCGTTGGAAGATACGCTGTCGTAACTCGAAATCGAGTAGCTGGAGTCTATCGTGCTCCCGGACGAGCTGTACAGAAGCAGGTCGAAATCGGCTCCGGACGGGGACGTTAGACCGACCGCTATGCCGGTGTCGGTCGACATGTTGATTCCGTAGTAGTCGTTGTTGTCGCTGCTCGCGGTCAGGTTTCCGTAGTAGGTGGCGTTCGAAGCAGGAAGCCAGACGGCCGTGGAGATGGAGTCGCCGGCGTCCCCACCAGACCCAGCGTCGTTTGCCACCACCAGTCCGGACAAGCAGGAGACCACGAGAAGTGCGGCGAGTGTTCTTGCCGCGCTCGCGCTCACCATGGACCGTAGGGCCATGAATATCGCTTTGAACTTTGGCACGCCATGGTGGTGCAGAAAATACACCGCTACAGCACGACGATTTCATTCGTAGGAGTAGAATCCCTGGCCGCTCTTGCGCCCAAGATTTCCCTCACTGACCATCTGAGTCAGAAGGGGGGCTGGTGCGTACTTGTCGTCTCCTAGGCCCTCATGCAGCACGGTCATGATGTGTAGCAGGGTGTCCAGACCTATCAGGTCAGCCAGCGCGAGAGGGCCGATCGGGTGGTTCATCCCGAGTTTCATGATGCCGTCGATGGCCTCTGGCTCGGCCACTCCCTCCTGCAGCGTTAGTATGGCCTCGTTGAGCATCGGGCAGAGGATCCTGTTGCTGACGAAGCCGGGGGAGTCATTGCAAGAAAGCGCCGTCTTGCCCATCCTCTCGGCTGCAGCGACCACAGTCGCATTGACCTCGTTGGAGGTCTCGGAGCCGTTGATTATCTCAACCAGTTTCATTATCGGGACCGGATTCATGAAGTGCATGCCGATGACCCTGTCGGGCCTGTCGGTTGATGCTGCAATCTCGTCAATGCTGATGCTGGAGGTGTTGCTCGCGAGTATCGCCTCCGGCTTGCAGATACTGTCGAGCTCGGCGAAGGTGGAGAACTTCAACTCGGGAATCTCGGGGATCGCCTCGACCACTAGGTCGCAGTCCGAGGCATCGCCCCTGTCAATAGAACCGCGCACGCGCGCGAGGGCGGCGGCGGCGTCTGCCTGGCTCATCCTCTCCTTTGAGACGAGTTTTGACAGCGACAACTCGATTGAGGCCATGCCGTGGTCGACGAAGGACTGCTCGATGTCGATCATGGTCACATGGTAACCCGCGCAGGCTGCTACTTGGGCGATGCCGTTTCCCATCTGGCCGGCACCCAGCACGGCTATGCTGTCTATCTCCACACACCGTCGTGCATACGGAGGGGCATGAGCCTTACTCAGTCTTCATCGTCGAATTCGACGATAGCCGGTTCGGCAGCCTGCTCGATCTCGGACATGATGTTCTCGAGGTCGGGTCCGTGCTTCTCAATCTCGTCCCTGCGCGCGCGGCGCCTGCGCAACAGGGTAGTAGGCACCGCTATGGCGAGCAGTAGAGCAGTGACTGCGAAAGAGAACCACCACAGCATAGGGCCGGAGTTTCGCGCGTCCTCGATGGCCCAGTCGATCCACTCCTGCTCCATCACCTCTATCGAGGACGAGTGCTGGTTGTTGGCTGCGTCGACAGTGAGTCCGTTGATGGTGTGGGTTCCTGGGGCTTCGGGTATTGCAATGAGCACCTCGAACTGCTCGCTCGAGTCGCAGACGAACTCCTTCGACTCAACCTCGGTCCACAGCATCACCATCGCGCCCTGCTCGCAGATACCGCTCACAACGCGGGTTGTGGCCAGAGGGGTTGTCCGGTTGGTGACCTCGGAGAAGCTCAACACAGGGGCTGTAGTGTCCCTGACGATGGAGAGTGTGTAGTTGTCCACATGGTCTAGGGCGTGGATCTCGATGAGGAACTGGTTCTCTCCCTCGATGAGGTCGAATACGATACTCACAACGCTAGCTCCGGGCTCGATCAGATGCTTGCCCTCGGCATCAGACCTGCTCCACCAGATCTCCTGATCAGGCCCTCTCTGCAGAATTGCCTCGACCTCGTCGATGGCCATGAGGCCACCGTTCCAGTCAGCAGCGACGTGAGTGCTGTATATCGAAGCGTCGAGCAGGATGCTGCGACACTCGAGGAACCTGTTGTCGTTCTCCTGCGTCTCGGTGTGGTCGACAGCCTCGAGGCAGACTTCGTGCACCCCAGTGTGGTTCAGCTCGAACAGGGCCCCGCTAGTGATTGCAGTGCGCTCGCTGATGAGGACGCCGTCGATGGTGAAGCGGACGTGGGCCTCTTCGCTGGAGATCCACGAGAGGCCTTGCCTATGGTCGAAAAAGGCATCTTCGGTGCCCGGGCTGATAGCCCACTCGACGATGGGCGTGGTGCGGTCAAGCGCGAGCGGCCACTCCTCAGTGGCGGTGTTGTTGGCCCAGTCGGTCATCTCGAGGGAGATGAGGTAGTCCCCGTCCGGCAGTTCCGTGGTGTCGACTTGGTACTGGGTCACGGTGCTAGTCTGACCAGGTTCATCCTCCAGCACTGTCTGCGGAATCAACTGGTCGCTCTCGCACTGCTCAATCTCATGGAGCGAATTGAGTGCGGTGATTCTAAGGCACCAGTCGCGGATGTCTACTGGGATCGAGACGGTGAGTACCCCTTCGCTCATGTTCACCGGTGTAGAAATCTGCGCCGGGGTGTAGTGGAACCCAGCTTGGTCTGAAATATCGAGCAGGTCTGCGTTGGGCGCATCGGGGTCATACACCACCGTGAACTCCCTAGTGAACGAGTTGCCTGCGGCGTCGCTGACTGCCACATCGAAGACGCTGTTCCCATGCACGTAGAAGAATGTGGAGTTCGCGTTCGATTTGATTTCGGCCTCGGTCAGTTGGATGGTGAGCACGGCGTGACCATTCTCATCCAGTTCGACCTCGTTGCCCGAGTGGGATAGGCTCGCACCTGGTTCGGTCTGGATGGTGTAAGTGAGATTCTGCTGGTTGGTGATCCAGGGTATGTTTGACAGGGACAGCGTGGGCGCTGTCACGTCGTAGGCCACCGAGAGGTAGGCCTCGGCGGAGTTGTTCGAGATGTCTGTCAGGGTGGCTCGGTAGTCGTGCCACTGCTCGATTGCAGGCAGGGTGGCGTTGACCCAGACCTCTCGGAAGGTAACATTCTCGGGCATTGCGAAGTGGTTGCCGCTATTCCATATCGAAGTCAGGTTATGGTGCGCGCCTACTGTGTCGATGGCCTCGACTAGATCGGCGTCGGGGACGTTCGTGTCTTCATCAGTCGACTCCCAGTTGAGGTCGTCGAGGCGGAAGCCGATTCCGGTGTCGAGAGCATGCAGCCTCACCGGCACCACTGAATTTGTCTGTGTGAGATTGGGCGGTACGCTGAAGCTCACCTCAGGGTCGAGTTCCACCAGCTCGTAGGTGTAGGGCAAGCGCAGACTGATTCCTCCTTCGACGGTGATGTCGATGAAGCCGGTCCAGATTCCGGCTGTCTCCGGCCTCTCGTAGGCGAGGTTGACCTGGAGTGCTGAGGCCGGGACCTGTCCTGCGAGGGTGTCACTGCCGTTCGGCCAGATTGCGTCTATCTCGCCCTTAGTCAGTGCGAGTTGGTCGGTTATCACGAGTTCGTCGCCTCCTACGACCTCAATGTCGATCCAGAACTGGACTGTCCCGCTCGGCACGGAGTAGCCGTGCACTGCGACCGAGTAATAGCCGTCCTCGGGGTCGACTATCCTAATCGTCTCCGCCGAGGAGCCTGACCACGAGCGTGCTATCTCTTCACCGGAGGAGAATGTTCCATCGCCGTTTGAGTCGCGGAACAGGAACAGGTCGAGGTCTGAGTCCTCGTGAGCATTCATTTTGATGTTCAGCTCGGTGGAGTTTTGGACCGTCATGTTGTGCCACCACGATGCCGTCATCTTGTCGCCAGAGACATCTTGGAAGGCAGTCTCGTTATCGAAGTGTGCCGGCTGGCTCCAGCCGTATGCAGACACCGAGTCAACGTTCAGGGGCACAGTCGATACCACATGAACCGCGTCAACTCCGCTGCCTTCGGCCCAATCCGTCACCACACGCTCGAAACCTGATTCCTCGGCCGCTATGTATCCGACCGAGATGTTGAGCGGGTTATCGTTGGTCGAAACACCGTGCAGTGCGGTGTGCAGTACCATCTGGTGGACTCCCTGCTCGGCGGGGACGGCGAACATCTCGCGCGAGGTCCCGGTGAATGTACCCCAGTTGTGCGAGCCGCTGCCGGCGTGGTTGTTGGTTGAGCGCGACTCGATGAAGAAAGTCGAATCACCATAGGCGTCAGGGTCGTCCTCGGCATATCCGTGCGGCATCTCTGAGAGCCATAGCACGTCGATGTCGGTGTACGGGTTGTCCTCCCAGTCGACATCGAGGATGGCTGTTCCCCCGGTGTCCCACTCCTCGGGCCACTCGACTGAGAGGAAGCGCCAGTCGCCGCTCTCGGCCCTCCAGTCCCATCTGGTGGCCCCGCTTATCCACTCCTCGTCGTACAGGGTCTGGTTCGACACGTTGCCGTCCAGCGGTCTCGCATCTAGTGAGAACGGGCCACTCCAAGGCACGTTGGTGACCACGGGGAGGGTCCAGTTCCTGTGTGGTATCGTCGAGGTCAAGTTGCCCCCTTGATCGAGTTCGAAGGACTCGATGAGAACGCCGTGCTGATGCAGACCGGATTCGGCGTCGGCAGGGACCGAGACCGTCAGCTGGGTCGATGCAGATCCATTGGCAGGGACCACGGTGGTGATTGGAAGAGTAATCCAGTCGTCGTCCGTGCTACCGAATGCGGTCCAGTCTATCTCGATCCTGACAGGGTCGTCCGACTGGTGCCCGTTGTAGTTCCAGACCCCAAGGAAGAGTCCGTCTCTGGCATCCTCGAAGGGCAGTCCGACCCTGACCTCGGCGTTCGGACCATTCTCCCACCAGTAGGTCACCTCTTCGAGCTCGCTCGACTCGGTCCAATCATCGGAATCGACCATTGAGTCGTTGTCGAAGTCCTCGACGTAGATGCCGTCTCCGTCATCGTCGCTCCAGCGGTATATCTGCAAGAACACCCGCTCCTCCGAACTGCGGTCTTGATTCTCATCGAACGCGGAGTACTCGATGGTAGCTCTGGCTCTGAGTTGCAAGGTATCGATGGGTAACCTGTTTGTGGTGCCGTTTGTGATGTGCAGGGGGATTAACAGGTCGGGCCTGCTACCTTGATGGCCGTCCCATGAATCGTTAAGCCCCTCTTCACTGCCATTGCCTAGGCTCTCCCACACCTGCACAGTGTGCTCCAAGGGGGCGAAGACTGTCGGTGTGAATCTCAGGAGGACGTCAGTGTCGCCATAATTGGCGAACTCTAGGTCGACGTCCTGCGACTCCCCTGGCCGCATGAGGTTGATGTTGGCGTCCCTGTGGCTGCCTTGGAAGGTACCGCTGTTCCACTGAGCGGGGCTGGCCCACCAGGTTCCGTTGGCCCCGTCTAGGGTGGCTGTGGCACGAGACGCGTTGAACCAGCCACCGCCTTGGACGAACGGTTCGTAGCCCCTGTCGTCGGAGGTGGACATCACGAAGTCCCTGAACTCCTGTGACCCAGGGTGGTATCCAAGATTGGTCTGCCAGGCCTGTGCTACCAGCGCCATCAGTCCAGCTGCGATGGGAGTGGCGAGACTGGTCCCACCCCAGGTGCCCCAGGCGGAGTTCGCGTTGCTCCTTTGGTTCAGAGGCACATCACCAGTAGCGGACCATCCGACAGAGACGATGTCCGGATCCATCCTCCCGACCACGTTGGGGCCTCGGTTGGACCAGGGTGCGTTCTGCCCCCATGAGTCGCTGGAGCGGCTGCTGAAGGCGCCGACAGAGAAGATGCCGTGGGCAGCACCGGGTACCTTGGCAGTGCCGAAGCCGTGA
The DNA here is from genome assembly GCA_964608795.1 of uncultured Candidatus Poseidoniales archaeon. Lineage (GTDB taxonomy): Archaea > Thermoplasmatota > Poseidoniia > Poseidoniales > Thalassarchaeaceae > Thalassarchaeum. The sequence goes on from CAZSPJ010000002.1 coordinate 6,011, forward strand.
CCGCCGTTGCCTATGGCCACGGAGTAGGATGCGTTGTCGTTGTAGACCCGGGTGAGCCAGTCAAGATACAAGGAGTAGCCATCGGCACCGGCCTCGTCGATCGAAGAGTATCCGAACGAGAACGAGCCGATGTGGGGCTGGTCACCCTGAGTTATGGTGACGCCGTCGTAGCCCTCGGCGATGAAGCGCCAGCCGTCGAGTGCGTGACCACCTGAGTAGTGGTTGCCTATCGAGGATATGGTAGCGTTCGGAGCCATCCCTAGGACCTTGCCGTCACTCACAATCCCCTGTGCGGCGACCGCGCTGGCACAAAGCGTCCCGTGGCTTCCCGACTCAATCATGAACAGAGTCAGGTTCCCTGCTCCTGGAATTCGATTTGCGTAGCCGTGGCGTGCCGCGTAGGTGTCTGTGTAAGGCACTCCGTTGGTACCATCGGCCACCCAGTAGACCAAGCCCCCTGAGATATCCCATAGACCGTCTCCATCGGTGTCTAGGCCGGCTGTCTCCTCTCCCGGGCGCATCGCGACGTCGTTCGAGAACTGCCCGTCCCGGTTGATGTCAGGGTAAACGGTCTCGTAAAGTCCTGATATCCTGTCGTCCACCACTAGGATGGGTACGTCTCCGCCTGCCTTGTCAATGAGTCTCCAATCGGGGTGTTCCCCTAGGTGGTAAGCCCCCGATAGTGAGGCGTTGACGCCGGTTATGTTGTACTCGGAATTGTCTAACAGTCCATCGGTGTTGTTGTCGTAATCGATTATCGATGTGTCGGCATACCAAGTGCCTCTAGCAGGGTAGGCATCGCCGTACAACAGCCAGTAGTACATGCTGTTGTGATCAAACATAAGCGGCCAACCCTCGTAAGGCGACTTAGTGTCTGTAACTCTGGCTTGGGTGCCGTTCAAATCAGGATGTCCGAAGTCTACTCCTGTATCTGCGACGGCGACCACTATGCCCTCTCCGGCGTACCCTCTCTCCCATGCGTCGTTGGCACCGTGTATCTCACCGCTGCGAACCGCCTCAGGCTCGAATCCCGGAGGAGACTCGAAAGGCATCGTGTCATAGGGTTCGGGTGTATTCTCGGCGTCCAATATAGCGATGACACCAGGGACTCCTGGCAGCTTGTGGAAGATACCCGAATCCATCCAGAAAGTCCTGTGGTCGACCTGTCCGTCGATCGGATCGATAGCAACTAGGGACTCTCCGCTCTTGGCCGGCTTTTGCTCCTCGATGGCGTCGTTGTCATGCTGCCACTGATTGAGCATGGCCAAAGAACGTGTAATGACAGTCACTCTGACTTGCTTCGCGCCCGAATCGACTCGCTCCCAGAGACTTGATTCGACCCATGGAGAACCGCTCTGGAAGTCTTGACTATACTCGCTGTTGCCACCATCATCAGCATCTACGATGCTGGGATTACGGGCTTGTGAGAAGTCGGCTGAGACCATGCCGACCGAGAGGGATGACAGCAGCAGCAGCAGCACTAGGCCAGACGCTGTACGCTGACGCATGCTCCAAGGGCCCTCCGAGAACCTTTGATAGTGTCGGCTGGATGTCCCGTCAAATCAAAAGCGGGGACTCGTCAGCATCGGCTTGGAGTCCCGTGGTGTAGTGGTCCATCATACCGGGTTTTGGTCCCGGTGACGGAGGTTCGAATCCTCCCGGGACTACCACTATCTGTCTATTGCTCCAGAGTGGTCAGCAAGGTCTCTAGCGATGTTCTTCTGGTGGCCCTCGAGGGTGCCGCCCCCAATCTCGAGGAGCTTTGCGTCGCGCCACAGCCTCTCGACCGTGTACTCGCCGACGTAGCCGTAGCCGCCCATCACCTGGATGGCCCTGTCTGCGATGTTCTTGGCGGCGGACGTCCCGAACAGCTTGACTCCGTCCGAGTCCAGCCTGTTGCCCGCCTCCGAGAGGTCGATCTTGCGGGCGGTGTCGTAGACATAGGCTCGCATAGCCCTGTACTCGGCCCATGACTCGCCGATGTGGCGCTGGATCTGGCCGAACTCGCGGATCTGCTTACCGAAGGCTTCCCTTTCGCTGGCGTACCTGTTCATCGCCGAAAGACAGCGCCTGGCTATCCCTACTCCCATCGCTGCGAGTCCTAGCCTCTCGAGTTCGAGGTTCCTCATCATGTGGATCATCGACTCGCCGGGATTGCCGACGACGTTTTGTGCCGGGACGACGCAGTCGTCAAACACCAGTTCGGCGGTGTTGCTGGCCCTCATGCCGAGTTTGTCCTCGATCTTCTGGCCCACCGAGTAGCCCGGCATGCCCCTCTCGACGATGAAGGTGGTTATCTCGGCCCGCCCCTTGGAATCGGTTCCGGTGCGTGCGTACAGCCAGACCACGTCGGCCGGCGTGCCTTCCTCGTCGATCGATCCGTTGGTAATCCACATCTTACGGCCGTTGATGAGCCACGAACCATCCTCACGCTGCTCGGCGCTGGTCTGCATGCCGAGGACGTCTGTTCCGTATCCCGGCTCGCTCATCGCCATGCAACCGATCCACTCGCCGCTGCACAGTTTCGGCAGGATGCGCTGCTTCTGCTCGTCGCTGCCGTTGTGGGCGAGATTGTTGGCTATCAACTGGTCATGAGCGAGGTAAGCTAGGCAGAATCCGGGGTCGGAGTATGAGAGTTCCTCGTTGATGATAGCTACCGCAGTGGCGTCCATTCCCCCGCCGCCGTACTCTGGAGGGACGGAGATACCGAGAATCCCCTGCTCGCCCAGCCTACGGAACAGGTCGGAGTTGAACTTCTCGTCGCGGTCGTGCTCGAGGGCCTGAGGTTCGACCTCGTCGCCGACGAAGCTGCGCACCATCTCGCGCAGCATAGCGTGCTCCTCTGTGGGATTCGCGATGTCCAGCTCGCGCCAGTCCCCTCCCATGGTATGGCTAAGCGCCGCCTTCGTATGAGTGATTCGCAGCAGCACGCCTACGGCGTGACCCTTCTGCTGTCTCTCGGGAAGGGGATGACTTCGCGGATGTGGTCAGCACCGGACAGCCATGCGCAGACCCTGTCGACACCGAGGCCGAAGCCGCCGTGTGGCACGCCCCCATAGCGACGGATGTCGATGTAGAACTCGTACGGCTCACGAGGAGTTCCCTCCTCGTCGATACGCTCGAGGATCTCCTTCTCGGACCAGGTCCGCTCACCCCCTCCCACGATCTCGCCGTATCCCTCCGGGGCGAGTAAGTCGTGGCAGAGCACGTATTTCCCATCATCCGGGTCGGGTCGGTGGTAGAACGGCTTGGCTACCCTCGGGTAGTGCGTCAGGAAGTGAGGCACTTCGAAGTCAGAGGTTAGCACCTTCTCCTTGGAGTAATCAAGGTCTTGACCCCACTCGACGGCCACTCCCTTTCCTTGCAGGATCTCGATGGCCTCGTCATACCGCATTCTGGGGTATTCGCTATCGGCATAGTTAGCGATTAAATCGAGGTCCCGCCCCAATTCTGTCAACTCGTCCGACCTCTCGTCCAGAAGGGACTTAGCGATGTGTCTAACTACGCCCTCGCCGTACTCCATGATCTCAGCGTTGCTCGCCCAAGCGACCTCCATCTCAGCGTGCCAGAACTCCGTGAGGTGTCGCCTAGTGCGACTCTTCTCTGCCCGGAAGGAAGGGGCCATGGTATACAGGCGCTCAAGAGCAGGCATAGCCGCCTCGGCATAGAGTTGCCATGATTGAGTGAGGTAGGCCTTGCGGTCGAAGTAGGGCACCTCAAACAGGGTGCTGCCACCCTCTACTGCCCCGGCTACGAAGTTCGGGGCCTGATATTCGATGAAATCTCGATCACGGAAGTATGAGTGAATGGCTCCGAACACAGTCGAGCGCATCTTCAGCATCGTAGTCATCCGGCCCGTACGCAGATACAAGTGGCGGTTGTCCAGCAGGAACTCGGTCTCCCCTCCGTCTGCCTCGGCCATAGCGGACTCGGTAATAGGGAAGGGGCGGTCCGGGTTCACCGCACCAACGATCTCCCCGGAGCTAACCAGCACCTCGTGACCGTGTTCCCTGTCGGTGGCCTCTACGGTGCCTCGGATGATGACGCTGGCCTCTATGAGGGCCGTGCTGAGTGCCTCGAAGGCGTCGTCACCGACCGCTTCGCGCTTGACTACGCACTGCACGACACCAGTCGAATCTCGAATTACTAGGAACCAGATATTGTTCGAGCCTCGGGACCTGTGAATCCAACCCTTCAGTTCGACCTCGGACCCGTCGTGGTCTCCGGCTCTCACATCACCGACCCAGTGCTGCTTGCTCATCGGCTCACTTCCTGTCGGCTACTCGCTCGCTCATCGGTTAAGAAACCTCGATTCAAAGGTGGGCTGGGATGGCGGGTCTGACGGGGTTCGAACCCGCGACCGCCCGGTTAAGAGCCGGGTGCTCTACCTGACTAAGCTACAGACCCAGCCTAACCGACTTGACGCCACTCTATAACCGCAACGGAGCAAGTGATTAGTCCAGTCTGCCGCCTTGTTTGACCAGGGTCAGTACTTCTGATGGCGTCGCCATTACCACCGCATCGCACATCCCAACGAACAGACCTACCTCGACGACCCCCTCGACTGAGAGGATTAGCTGTTCCAGTTGGTCGGGCTCAAAGATGGTGGGGCCAAACTCGCAGTCGAGGATGTAACCTCCATTGTCGGTCAAATAAGGCGTCTGGCCTCCGCGCAGACTTACCGGACCGGGGCAGATTGTGTCCAGCTCGTCGCGCACCCTCTCCCAGTCATCGGTGCCGACCTCAAGAGGCAGGTCGAATCCCCCAAGGACGGGTACCTGCTTGCTGTCATCCGCCACCACGACCATGGCTCTGGAAGCCGCGGCCACCCTCTTCTCCCGAGTGAGAGCACCGCCGCCGCCTTTGATGAGTTGGAAATCCGGGTCGAACTCGTCCGCCCCGTCTATCGTCAGGTCGAGCTCGCCAGCCTCTTCGAGGGAGAGAAGCGGGATCCCGAGGCTCTCTGCCAGATGCCTCGTCGCCTCGCTGGTCGGCACCCCGATGACCTCTAGCGCCTCCTCGGCGATCCTGCGTCCGATCTCCAGTACCGTGTAACGCACCGTAGAGCCGGTCCCGAGGCCGAGTCTCATGCCGCTGCTGACGAACGAGCAGGCAGCGATGCCGGCCTCGCGCTTGAGTGCCTCGACCTCGTCCACGTTGCGCGCTGGAGGTGCCCCGCGCATCATGGTTTCCGCATGCGTTCGGAGTCGGAATAGGCAAATTATGCGACCGAGGGGTTCATGCGAGGCACCAGCACCCGTGGGTGCGAGGGAGCAGGAGGGTTGCTGACAGTGTACGACACTGAGGAAAGTCCCCTCTCCGCGATGCAGGTGGTCCGACGCAAGTCGGAGGTCCGGGAGGGCCGGCTCTGCAACAGAAACGAACCGCGCCAGGCGCACTGTGAACCCGCAAGGGGGAGGTTTCCTGACCGCGGCTGGAACGAGCATCCCCGCCGGAGCAAGTCCAAGCAGGTCCGCAAGGCATCGACAGGACCGGGTAGGATGCATAGTTGAATGCGACCAGCCGAAAGGTGAACAGAAAGGGGCTTACTCCCTGCACCCTCGCCCAACTGCATGGCGACAGCGTTCGCTACTCGATGACTGCGTCGAGCACGGTCTCGGTCGCCACGACCCCGCTCTGCTCGTAGTCGAGCCAGGACTCGCCTCTGGTAATTCTATGGCCGAACTCGTGGTAGGCGACTATCATCGCCGGCAGCAGTATTGAGCTGGTCAGCAGGGCTAGGATGAGCAGCAGCATCATCAGCACGAAGAAGTTCTGCAGCCCGGGTATGGCTACGAACAACCCGGCCGAGAGGCCGGCACAGGTCGTGGCGGTGGTCTCGAAGATTGTCTGGCCTGTCCTCGCCACGGACTTGACGATGCCAGCGGGGGTCTCACCCTCGTCTTTGATCCGATCGACGATGTGTATGGAGTCATCCACCCCTATGCCGAAGACGATTGTACCGACCATGGCGGTGAAGAAGTTGACGTTGACTCCACCGCTGCGCATCAGCAACGGCTGCCACACCACCACAACACCTACTGCGACCATGGTGAAGAACGCCAGTCGGGGGGAGCGGAACAGGAAGGCCATGGCGATGAGCAGTATCAGCATCGTAGCGATGGTGGTCTCGGACTGCGCCTCGTGTACCCCATCGTTGACGTCGATGGAGACTGGAAGGCCCCCTGTCAGCAGCGAGTTGAAGACCTGCTGGACGCCGAGACCCTGACAGGTCCAAGCCGAGCCTCCACATCCTGCAGATCCCCTTAGGAAGCCGTCTATGGCATCGCGCAGCGAACTCGCGTCTGCTAGATTGATGTAGGGTTGGTTCACATACACTAGGGTCTTGGTCTCGCCAGTGCCCTGATCGGCGTTCATCAGCATCGAGCGGACCTCGGGAGAGAGGGTATCGAAGGCCACGTTGACCATGTCCTCGCGGCTGGTCGCCGCGTAGGCCCAGCAGTCCGGGCGCAAGGGATTAGTTGATTCGTCCCAGCACTCGTCGTGCAAAAGTTCCCACAGGCTCCGATCGTAGATTTCCAAGTCGCCTAGCTCTACATCCACATGTATGGATTTCAAGATAGTGACCATACTAATCGTAGTGGTGTTGGCGACCTGATCTATCTTGTCGACCTGCATGATTTCTATGGCGTCTAATATCGGCAGGTCTCGAATCGGTGCGGTCTCGTTCTGGGCCCCCCTCTGTGTGGCGTCCACGATGAACATGTTAGTCTGCCCGCCATCGAAGACGTAGCTGTACTCCCTCAGGGTCTCGTAGGACTCGAGACCAGGAGGAACCTCCTCAGACGCACCGGTTATTCCCTTGCCCAACTCTTCCTTCAGTATGTAGCCCCCCCAGGCTGTGAAGAAGATGGTAACCAGTATTACCAGAACAGTGGCCTTGATTGGAATCTCTCCGACCTTCTCCCACAGTGCGTCGAATGCCTTGAACTGGACCTTTCTGTACCTCAGCAACTGTACCAGTGCAGGTACCATCAGCATTGAGAGAACGAAAGTCGTCGATATGCCCAGTAGCAGCGTCGTCCCGACGGTCCTCATCGGCTCTATCGGCACTAGGCTGGGCCACCTGAGTACGCTGAAACCGATAATCGTGGTCAACGCGGACAGGAAGATTGCGTGTCCGGTGGTGAGCACCGCCCTAACTGTCGCTGTCAGGCTGATATGGGGGTCCCACGGGTCGATATCCTCGGTCTGGAAGCCGTCCCTCTGGGCTGACCACGCCATCTCGAGACGCTCCTCTATCAGCTCAACTCTGTTTTCCTCAATCCTATTGGTCAGATGCAGGGCGTAGTCCACACCTAACCCGACTAGTATGGGGCCGACCGAGATGATCATCGGAGTGAGCATGATGTCGGCGATGACGGTGATGCCGAATGTTATCGCTAGGCTCATCAGAATAGGGGCGCCGCAGATGATGATGACCTTGGGGTTGCGGTGCAGCAGCAGCATGGCCAGTGAAACCAGCACTACGCTGATGGGGAGCATCCTGTCCACCAGTTCGATGTAGATCGCGTCAGAGATGTCGTGCACCACCGGAGTCAGCCCGGTGATGGTGATGGCCTTGCGGTTGTCTGTCGAGGTGAACTCATCCATCGTCGAGGTCGGTGTGCTGTAGATTCTGTGGCAGAGCTGACAGTCCGAGGGGTCGGACTTCTCGTAGATTAGTAGCTCGGCATGCTCGATGAAGGCCTTGTGATCCCTCAGGATGGAATCGGAGTTCTTAGGATCCTCTCGAGGAGTGATTGCAGTGTCGGTCATGTCGAACTTTAGGCCAATAATAATCACAGCGGTGTCCCAGATTCCGTCGCCCTGGGTGTCCCTGACGAAGCTGGAGAGCAGCGGCTCCGCATCCTCAACGAAACGGTCTATCCTCTCTTGGGCTCCCTCGCCCTCGGGGATTGAGTAGCCCTCGAACGGATTCAGTGACGATACCAAGCAGTCCTCTCCGTCACCGGTGGGCAGCGCATGCTTCTCCATGGCGCAGTTGAAGCGGTAGCTGGACGAATTCGCCTCCTTGATAATCTGCGCTGGAGAGAGCACCCACACGACGCCGTCTATGCCCCCTCTGTCCTCCTTGTTGTAGTCGAGTCCTGACTGGTAACCGCCTATCCCTCGATTCTGATCGTCACCCTCGAGCCACGAGATCTGTTTGAGTATCTCCACGCTGGTGATGTTCTCCGTTCCCCTGTGACTAGGGTCGTCGATTGCGTTGTCGGTCTGCACATAGAGAATGAAGATGTCAGTCGACCACTGCTCCCTTACCTGTTGCAATAGAACGGTGGAGTCGGCCCCGTCGGGCAGGTAGATTTCGACGTCGCCGTTGATTTGATGCTCGAACTCCATGGCGTCCCGGCCGATTGCCGTGGTTACGATGAGTAGCACGATGACGATTGCAGCCGGGCTACGGAGTATTGACGAGTAGATCAGCTCGACCGTCCTGCGAGTGGTGGCCTCGGCGGCGTCGCCGATGTCGTCGACCAGTTGGGCCATGGTGTCTAGACCCTCGCCGACGAAACTGCCTGCGAAGCCCTCACGAGCGCCGTCAAAGGTCTCCTTGAGCGGCTTTAGTCCCTCAAAGAAGCCGTCCCAGAACGCGGCCTCGTCGTCACGGTCGTCTCCATCTGTGATGGAGTATTTGTCCTCCGGCTCGACTTGCGCCACGGGATGGGGCCTCCACGGGAGCCAAATGAAGCGTTCGCATCGGCTCCTCGCGGGAGGCGTGTTCAGACAGTGACAATCGAATCCCTGAAAGTGAATGAGCCTCCCGGCGGGATTGAATGGCCAGGAGAAGGAGGGTCGCGGCCCCCAAGGGCAGGGATGATGATGTCAGACCGATGGCGGCTCTGGTGACCTTCGGTGTTTCCAGTATTGTCCTGATGGCGGTGATGCTGCTGGCACCCATGGTCAAGGTGGGTCCCTCGGAGGGCGAATTGGCTCCCGACTTCTCAGCTCAGGCTTACAGCGGTGGGCAGTGGGAGGACTTCCGTCTGTCCGATTTGTTCAACAAGAGCTGGGCGCCTAGTGGAGATGGCAACTGGATATTGGTGCAGTACATTGACACTGATTGCCCGTACTGCTGGAGCGAGGGCGAACTGATGAGCCAGTTGCACTCTCAATGGAATCAGGAGGTTACCTTCGTCACCGTCGTGGTGGAACTCGGAATCCCAGGTCACGGCAGCAGTAGAGATGAAGTGGAGGCATTCAGAGATAAGACCCCCTACGATGGCTGCAAGACTGACTCGAACTGTGCGGACAGGCCCGGAAACCCTCACTCATGGGCCTACATCGACGACCTGAATTCGAGGACGAGTGGGGACTGGGAACTGCCCGGAACGCCGTTCGCCGCGCTACTTCAGCCTGATGGAGTAGTGGCTTGGAACCCGCAGCAGCCGGGCAACCACCCCGATGGAGAGGAGATGGAAGGCGCTCTGCAGCGTCTGGTAGGTGGTTCTTGATGGCTTTCGACGCCCCCATGATGGTCTTCATCGCTGGGCTGGCTATCGGCTCGATTCTGGCCCTGCAAGCTAGGTCGAAGGAAGGTGAGGAGGGCACTAGGGCGACGCTCGATTCAGGCTTGGCGTTCTCAGTTGTCGGACTGATGTCCTCGGGCTGGACCTATGCCATCCACAACTCACTGCTTGATTCAGGCGAGTCCAGCATGTGCGCCTCCGAGGGGCTCGTCCAGTGTGGTTCGGTTATTGGCGATCCACGATGGAACAACCTCTTCGGCATCCCATGGGGAGTCACTGGCCTGCTCTCGTTCAGCTTGCTGTTCTTCCTCTTCCTATCACTGCGGATGGATATGCACGCGAAGTGGGCCGAGTCGTTCACCACCTACTCGTTACTTGCAGGGCTCGCCGGACTGCCCTTCGTCGCCTTCCTAGTTTTCGTGGAGTTGACCCAGGTCGAAGGCGCCCCTCACATCTGCCCATTCTGCACGGTCGCTCACTTGTCCCTGATAGGATTCCTCGTCGTCGCCCACGCACTTCGGGGACGCAAGCAGAGTGGCATGTGGGCCTGATTCGCAGTCGACGACGACCCGATGGACTCAAGGCTGACCCTAGGGTCGCGCGGCCATGGAACTAGTGACCGGAGGAGCCGGGTTCATCGGTTCCCATCTAGTTGACTCATTGGTATCCCAGGGCAAGCGAGTACGTGTGCTCGACAACTTCAGCAGCGGGCGCGAGGAGTTTCTCTCCCACCACGCGAGCTCAGGGATGGTGGAGATTGTGAGGGGGGATCTGCTCGATCTCGAGTCCGTAATGTCTGCTATGGAGGGAGTGGACACGGTCCACCACATGGCCGCCAACCCTGACATCAGGCTGGGCACCTCAGTGACCGATACCGATCTCAGGCAAGGCACGATAGCGACCTACAACGTCCTAGAGTCCATGCGTCTGGAAGGAGTTGGAAGGATCTCATTCTCCTCGTCCTCGGCAGTGTACGGGGAGGCTTCCCAGATGCCGACGCCCGAGACCTACGGTCCGATAAAGCCGATATCGCTCTATGGGGCTTCCAAACTCGCCTCGGAGGCCCTCATCACCGCTTGGTGCGGCACCTTCGGCGCCAAGTCGTGGATCCACAGGTTCGCTAACATCGTCGGCCCGAGGGGGACTCACGGCGTCATCTACGACTTCATACACAAGCTCAAGGCCGACCCGTCTCGACTGGAGGTCCTAGGCAACGGCCATCAGGAGAAATCGTACATGTCGGCCGAGGACTGCGTCAGCGCAATGCTGCACCTAGTTGACGGCGTCGACGCTGATGTCAACCTGTACAACCTCGGAACCGGGGACACCTGCTCGGTTAGAAGAATCGCGGAGATAGTGGTCGAGGAGAGTGGTTTGGAAGGAGTCTCGATAGAGTACACCGGAGGGGAGCGCGGCTGGGCCGGAGACGTTCCGAAGACAGCCCTCGATGTCGAGTCGCTGTTCTCCACAGGATTCTCGCCCGGGATGCAGTCGGAGCAGGCCATCAGGCACACTGCGCAGGCGCTGATAGACGAGATTGGCCTGTGAGCTTTCTCGGGCGAGCCCATTTCATAACCCCGTGACCCGAGGACTCGATATGAGCAAGCGCTGGTACCAAGACAACAGGCGCGACGCCTGGAGGAGGATAGCGCGCTCGAAGGGGTATCGCACGCGCTCGGCCTACAAACTCAAGCAGATCCAAGAGCGCTTCGGCATCATCCGCAAAGGAGATGCCGTGCTCGATGTGGGGTGCCATCCCGGGGGATGGGCTCAGGTGGCCGTCGAAGAGGTCGGAGAAGGAGGATTGGTAATCGGGGTGGATCTGTTGGCGACATCTCCAGTCGACGGTGCTAGCATCATCATCGGCGACATCACCGAGGAGGACACGATTGCACGGATTAGGCAGACGCTGGGTGAGTGTGAGCTGAATGTTGTGGTTAGTGACATCTCACCTAATCTGACTGGGCGCTACGACACCGATCAGACGATTTCACTTGAGCTTGCAACTCTGGTCCTCGATGCGGCAATGGAGTTCATCCCTCCGGGGGGCAGCTTCGTTACGAAAATCTTCCAGGGCGTGGGTATAGAGGGCCTAGTCGCGGCCGCTCGGGATCGCTTCTCCAATGTCCAGAGGTACTCGCCCACAGCAAGTCGTAGTGCCTCCTCAGAAACCTATCTGATCTGTCAGAACAGACTGCCTCGGGCTCGGGGGCAGGCCCAGAGGAAGAGCGCATCGGAGCAGGTGCAGGGTCACTTGTCCGAACTGGGGATTGTCGTCGATGAAGATCCTGAAGAAGTGGAGTCGAAGGTCGGTTTCAGACGCATTCAGAAGCGTGAGGAAGAGTGATCAGTTTCAGACTGACCGTCGTGCCTCTTAGGGGAGCCGATCACTCTGAATCCCGGTCGTATGGCTCTATGTTCTGCCACTCGGATGCGTCCGACCGGGAAACGACTGCGTGTACCCACTCGGAATCTGAGCAGTTGAATACCTCGTGCGGTAGGCCCGGCTCGATGTAGAACATGTCGCCCGCGCTATGCACTACCGACTTCCTACAACCCGGACCATACTCGTGACGGACACTGCCCTGCAGCAGGTAGACCATTACGTCGAAGCCAACGTGGATATGGGCCTTGGCGACCCCTCCGGGAGGGATGTATGCACGATTCATCGACAGTCCTGTAGAAGGAGTGTTCTTGCCGGACAGACCAGGTGCGTACTCGATATTGTTCCAGCCTCTAACTTTCTCCAATTGCCTGAGACTCCATATCCCGCCTTCGTCAGTCACGAATTGACTCAAGTCCACTTGCTCGCCCGTCAGAATTAGCTCCTCCTCGCTCATGCTACCACGAGGGCGGAGGACGGCAGTCTGATTTGAAATGTCCTCATCACTCTAATCGGCCCACTGCAAGGATGTTGTCACCGCTTCCCTCGGTCAACGCTAAAAGGAGAGTGCAGTTCGCCGCGTCACCGAGGAACAGCAATGTCACGAAGAGCAGAGATCTGCACGTCATCCGGCCTGCCGCTGGTAGACAGGAAGAGCACTGCCTTCCCCTGCCCCGAATGTGGCCATTCAATTGGGCGAAGTGAGAAGTGCAGGGTCCAGGCAGTAGACTACATTTGCACTGAATGCGGCTTCCAAGGACCTTGAGGAGGCGTGTGAATGGGGCATGTGGTTGTAAAGTACAAGGTCACTATCAATCAGCCCGATGAGGGGAATCCGGACTACGACGGAATAGCGGGTCAGATAGACGGATTCGAAGAGGTACAGGCTGTCGAAATCAAGCCTCTGGCCTTCGGTATGATGTTCATCGAGGTCCAAGCTGTCCTCGGAGAGGGCGAGGGCATCGTCGACGGCTTTGAGAACAGAGTCAGGGGAGTCAATCCGTTAGTGGGTCAGATAGAGGCTCTCGAGATGGGTCGCCTCTGATTCAGTAGTGGTCCAACGGGGACTTCATCAGTTCACGCATGAGCACTGTGGCATAGGTTCCCGGCGGCAGTTCGAACTTCATTCTGAGGCTGGAGCCATCGGGGTGCCACAGGTCTGCCCCAGACGGACCCCTCTCCCACTTCTCTGATTCCGAGGAGTCTGGGAGTTCGGGGGCCTCCTCGACCGAGAACGAGCGGAAGGGGACCGCTAGGGGTCGGCGCGTCCCTGATGAGGAGAGGCGTGGAATCCTCGTAACGTTCCAATCCGCATCCGCCAGCCCCGTAATCCCGAGTGCTTGGATTTCGATCTCACCGGGCTGTCCCTGTGCGAAGTCTGCGCTCCCTCCGGGCAGTGGTCCGGTCACTGCCAATCTGCCCAATCTACAGTTCCGCCGGCACCTCTCTAGATTCGACTCACTGACGAGCGCCATCTTGGAAACATCTATTCTCCCGTTGGACTGCATTGGGGCGACAAGGTCGCCCAATTCCGGCTCGACGAGTGAGAGCCCGGATGACAGCCGGCCGGCCAGTGTGTGATTGAAGGTCAACGACTGCAGAGAGTGTATGGTCAGCAGCTGAAGAGAATGCGGCAGGCTCTTGTAAGCGCCCAGCCAGTCCTCGGGATTTTTCAACAGTCTCTCGAGTATCCCCCTCTCGTAGCCCAGATGCCCGGGTATGATTTCCAAGCAGCCCTTGGGGTCTCCGGTATCGCGCCACATGGTCCGGAACGCTGCCACGTCCTCGGTCGAGTTGTGCCCTGCCATCCCGAGATACAGGTCGCAGGCCATCTTGTAGTCGTCCTCAATCACCGCCCTTCCCACCTCGGGAGTGACGGGCCTCGTAGCGCCGAACCTTTGAGGGCCAATCCAATTGGGGAAGGCGTCAGCGCCCATCCTCTCGGACATGCTGGACTGCATCACCCTGACTCTCCTCATAGCCTCCTTGCCGTCGATTGGACTGCCGTCCGAGTCGCAGCATCCACGGACCGTTATGGTGAACCTGTTCCCGTCGTGGTCACTCATCCCAATCTTCTGATGAGTCCTGCCGAGGACCTCGATCACTGAGTCGTTAATCTCAACCTGTTCCACCTTGGACTGCGGGGCATCGACGACTAGAATCTGTGTCGTCACGGCGCGCTTGTCCTTCATACCCGATGAGAATATCCTCTTCCGGCTGATTCTGCAGGCCTTCGCCAAACGGTTGAGGTAGCGGTTGGTCTCCCAGTTGTGCAGAGTGGCGCGCACGACTGTGAACCTGCCCTTGGGGTCGAGCGCTGGGACCCGCGCAATCTCCTCGACCCTGAAGTCCTCCACTCTGACCTTCAGAACGCCGCCAGTTCCTTCGCCTTCAGAAGACCAGTCGGTCAGTCCCAGATGCTCCTCGACAGAGCTGATGGTCAAACCCTCACCGCCTTCACAGCTTGAGCTTCGAGAGATCCTTTGAGATACCAGAGCACAGGCTCTTGAACACCTTCTCGGCACTCTTGCCCTTGACGGTCCTGACGTACAACTCCGGCTCGTCGAGGTCAGGGTGATTCTGGAAGTAGTTTGAGTACTCGACATCCTTGCTGTCGTTGAGCCTAGAGCGGAACAACTGCAGGGTCGTGTGACTCTCCCCCACCATTCGCAGCCGTAGTTCGCGACCTTCATTCAGGAGTACCTTGATTGGCATGACAGCCGCCCGACCGGCCCCTCCCTTTTGAGGGCTTTCATAATCATGTTGGACCCCCTAGGGTCCAAGCAGAGCCTAAGTTATACATGGGGTGGTTTTGGCCGCGGCAAGGCGAATGGGGACTCGGTCTCTGAGCCTCTAGTCAGGGCATTTGAGAAATCCGCCCTCCCGATAGTGGTGCTGAGCGTCCTATTCACAGCTGCGATGGCGCAGGTCCTGCTGGAGTTCCCAGGCTTCACCACCGACATAGCCTCTTTTGCTCCCGAAGCAGAGTCGGATGCCGCCGAGGACAGGATAGACGGAGTCATGCAGGCCTCGCCCCATATGATTTACATCAATGTCGAGCCTTACGACCGGGCAACTGACGGAGCCAACTCGTGCGAGGATTCATCCTGCAACGTCCTTGAGATCGCTGCGCTACAGCAACTATCTGATGACTTGGACATGATTGAGGGCTTCTCACAGGCCAATCACGGATTCATCGTAGCCCACATCAATGCCGCTGGAATGCTAGAGACTGCACTTGAGGAGAGGGACGAGCAGGGCCGCAGCCTAGACGACTTCGCCGACTGGGAGGGTCTGCTCGGCGCGGTGAGCGAGGGTGAGAAGTGCTCGGATGCGATAGGCAACGACCAAGCCATCGCCTCCGCTTCCTTCGCTGCGTCGGCTATGCTTCATCGGGACTTGGACTACGCCCCTGTCTGCGAGTGGCTGGACAGTGGCGAGGGAGACCCGACACCGTCAGCGTCGAGCACCATGTGGGTTATTGAGATCAGTGGGGAAATCAGTGATGACGAGCGACGCGAGAAGACCTCTATGATCAGGACCATGCTGACAGCGAAGCATCCTCTGGGGGAAAGTTCCTCGCTACAGTACGGGGTCATCTCTGACGACCTAATCAGTCACGACATAAACCAGTCGACAATGGGCAATCTGGTCTGGCTGCTGCTCATCGCAGTGATGGTGGTGGTGGCCCTCCTAGCTATCGCCTTTCGCTCCTTCATGATGGTGGCAGCTCCCCTTCTCGGACTGTCTGCAGCTCTGGTCTGGACCTATGGCATCGTAACTCTGCTCGGTATGCGGTTGTCAGTCCTCGAGGTTGCTGTGGCCCCAGTTGTGCTCGGTTTGGGAATCGACTACTCGATTCATATGCAGCGAGGCTACGAATTCGCTAAGAAGCGCTCAGTGAGCGCGGCCAGAGCGTGGGTCGAATCGTTCTCCGTGCTGCGGCTCGCCCTGTCTCTGGCAGTGGTGACCACGGTATTCGCCTTCCTCGCCAACCTGTCATCTGAACTGCCTCCCCTCCGGACTTTCGGGTTCACCCTCGCCCTAGGGGTAGTGTCGGCCTTCGCAGCCAGTACCATCACTGTCGGAGCAGTGCACATAGTGGTCGAGAAGAGCGCAGGGGAGATGCGTCACAGGGGCCTCCGGATGGACAGGTCAGCGGACCTCGCTACCCGGTTCCAAAGGAGGAACACCGCGAGGGTCCTGCTCATAGTGGCAATGATCACCATGGGCTCCGTCATTGTGGCGATAAGAGAATTGGACACCAGTTTCGAACTGACTGACTTCCTCTCCGAGGAGGGGATGGAGGTCATGGAGGTGAGGAACGACATCTACGATTCTTACGACGCTGCGGCCTGGAAGACGGTAGTCATACTCGTCGAGCCGGCGAGCGGGGATGAAGCCTTGACTGGAGAAAGGGATCTGATGAAGGGGCTGGGATTCTTCGATAGCAGAATCTCCGGTCTACCTGAAGTCGTCAATCCAACCAATACTGGGACCCAGCGTCCTTCCTACGACGGGCTCTACCCAATTCTGAGGGATGCTATCGAGAACGACCCGTCGCTGGGCGAATCTTTCCACATGGGAATCTTCGACGGTCAACTGGGTGTCGCCGACGGATTCGGAGAGGGTGATCTGACAGCTGCTGTCACAACGCTGCTGGGCAACGACTCGGTGGGCGATGCCCTGAGAGGACATACATGGGCCGAGAGGACCGCGATGCACGTGGCTCTGACCGAGGACGGGGGGTCAATCAAGTTCCTCAAAATGCGGGTTGACGTGCTGGTCAAGACCAGTGAGGAGGCTCAGGAAGTGGCAGAGGTCTTCGTGAAGCAGGCCCAACTGCTAGAGGATGATGGCCTGATAGGTGGCGAGGTCTACATCACAGGGGACGTCGTGGTCCTGAACAACGTACTCTCAGGGCTAGTGCTTTCGCAGGTCGAATCGACGGCCATCAGCCTGTTCGTGTCGATGCTGGTGCTGGTGCTGCTGACTAGGAGGCTGGGGCAGTCACTGGTCGTGATTCTGCCCGTCGGCCTCGCCGGAGCCTGGGTCGTCGGTGCGATGGCGATGCTCGGGATTAACTGGAACGTCCTGACTATCATGATTACCGCCCTGACCATCGGACTCGGCATCGACTACTCGATTCACGTCTGGAGGAGGATAGAGGCCAACAGAAACTCAGGCATGGGGACTTGGGAGGCAATGCGGGACATGTACTCGACCACGGGGACTGCGTTGCTACTCTCAGCGGGAACCACGATCTGCGGTTTCATGGTGCTGCTGCTGTCACCCATCCCAGTCATCCAAGACTTCGGCATTGTTAGCTCGATATCCGTGCTGTTCTCGTTGGTGATGGCACTGCTGGTCCTGCCCGGTCTGCTGGCCGCCGAATTCCGCACCTCTGGCGACTATGCCTGATTAAGCCTCAATCACGGTGGTCACTTCGTGCATGTCAAGACCTTGTTCCCTAGCCACCAGCGCCAGTGCCATCCACAGCGTCACAGGACCCAGTGCGCGACGCTTCCTCTGGGCTTTTCGCATCACCTCCTTGTTCTCAAGTGCTGACTTGTCGGCGATGATTCCGATGAGCAGTGGTATCGAGCCCTCGGCTCTGTCGGGAGGTAGGTTGCTAGGGGTCGGGTCCGAGACCCGTGGCATGGGCTTGGATTCGGTTGGGGCCCTCGTCACCTCAGATATAGGAGCAGGTGGCTCTTGCGGTATCTCGTACTCAGGGACACCCAGTAACCTGCGAGGAACAGGTCGCCAACCCAGTTGAGGTCGAGTGAGTTCGAGACCAATTGCGGGGCCGAGCCCGCCTTCTGACTCGGTCAGCCAGCCCCTCTCGCACAGGGCACTTACTATCCGATCCGCATCCTCAGGAGTAAACCACTGCAGTTCCAGAGACCAGATGCGCGACAGCTCGCCGCGTGAAGCTGTCCCTCCGGACAGCCCCTCTAGACTGATGTGGAGCAGGTGGCAGACATCCTGCTGATGGCCCTTCTCCATGCTTCCCCGGGGACGCATCAGGAGGAGGGAGCCGCTTGATGCTTGCCTAGTTTGGAGCGAACAGAAAAGCACTCCATTCAAGAGAGGTGGCGGCATGCGCGGGCCGAGGCAACATGGCGAGGGATTACATCGCACGCGACCCGCGTACTGGGAAGGCGATAAGACGCAGGGGTACCGAAGTTGATGTGGACATCCGGGGGCTGCTGCCTCCGGCCGGCACGTGGCAGAGGATTCCCGCGCATGAGATTCTGCCTCTAGCGCGCGGTGATTCGGACGGGCTTCAACTAACTCGTGGCCAAGGAGGGGGCTTCGCTAGGAGAGTCGATGCGATTCATGCCCTGCATCGAGTGATGCAGAGTCAAATCGATGATGCTCATGGGGTCCTGCTTGATATTCTAGATGATGATGAAAGTGGCAACAGAGTAGCTGCTCTGAGGGTCCTTCCCGTTTTCGCTCTAAAGAAGCACGATGGTCTGCTGCAGTGCCTATCGGACAGATTGCTCGACGAAGACCCTCAAGTCGAGGACGCTGCTCGCGTCTGTCTGCTGAAGGTTGCTCCGGTCTTCCCCTCGGGCTGCGAGGAGATACTGAGACGGGAGTTGCGCAATCAGAGGCAAGATTGTAGGGCTAACGCCTTTGAAGCACTGCGCCTGACAGCAGAGAGCTGGCCGGAGGCAGGCTGCCTGCACCTCGACGAACTGATTCGCGAGGAGGACAGAGACCTGCGTAGGCGTGGCTCGAAGATTCTACGTACCATCGCTTCCAAGGCGGGAGCTACCGGATGGGACTTGATAGGGTGGTCCCTGGAGGACGAGGATGCTCTAGTAAGGAGGAATGCTTCCAACACGCTCATAACACTCGCCAACAATGAACCCGGCATAGCCACCATTTTCATCGAATCGGCGATGCTTGACGAAGACGATGGGGTCAGGAAGTCCGTCATCAGGGCGCTCAAGAAACTGGACATGCAGAACCCTCGTGTCAACAAGATGGTGATCGACGGTGCCAGAAGCAGGGACTACAACCTGCGCAAGGCCTGTATTGAACACCTCCCGATAATTATGAGCGGTGGGGCATTGAGGGACGCGGCTTCCGAGTTGCTCAAACAGGAAACTCGCCCAGAACTGCGGAAGAAACTAAGCGCTTTTTCCATAGATTTGGAGATAGAGGGAACTGAGGACGAGAAGAATCGCTTCCTAGCCCCCCTAGAGAGAGTAGATCCCCTTCCTGAGGAGATGGAAGCACCGCGTAGCGGTGATTCACCTACTGAGGGTGAACATGATAAACAGCAGTCAGGTCGGCCGCACAGCGAGGACCCGGTATGAGCGAGGAGTTTGATGACAAGCTTGAGCGTTTCGAGCGCCTTTGGGACGGTGTGACACCCAAAGGCATCAACCGGAGCAAGTCGATAAAGTTCAGACAGTACATGCGCCAGCACGTCCTGCAGAAGTTCCACAAGAAGAGGAAGGACCAGTGGGCGTCTGCCGACAAGGGACATTTCAACCACAATTTTTCGAGCAAGGATCAGTTCCTCACGAAGCAGAACTGCCGCAAGTACTGGATGGGTGAGCTGCAGAAGGAAATCCGCGATTCGGAAACCTTCTGAGGCGATACCATGAATTCAGCAACAGTCGGTTTCGCGTCTTGGGACCTTCAGGCTCCGATTGCGAAGGCCGTAAAAGCGAATGGCTGGACAGAGCCGACCGAGATCCAGAGGGAGGCCATCCCTCTGGCGAGGCAGGGCTTGGATGTGGTAGGCCAAGCTAGGACCGGTTCGGGCAAGACCGGGGCATTCGGCATCCCAATCCTCGAGAAGTGCGCGCCTCAAGGCAATCCTCAGGCAATCGTGCTCTGTCCGACTAGGGAGCTGGCAGTGCAGGTGGCGGAGGAGATGGACTCGCTGCAGGGAGACAAAGGGCTGTCGATACAGACCGTCTACGGCGGCACAGATCTGGAGAAGCAGGCCAAGAGTCTCAAGCAGGGTGCCGACATAGTAGTCGGAACCCCCGGTCGGGTCATCGACATGACCAAGCGAGGGCATCTCGATCTAGAAGGGATTAGCCTGTTCTGCCTCGACGAGGCCGATCGGATGCTGGACATGGGATTCTTCCCTGACGTCCTCTGGATTTTCGAACAGACACCCAGCAGGGAGCAGACCCTGTTGTTCAGCGCGACCTTTCCTCAGGAGGTGCTGGACGCGGCGGACGAATTCATGTCGGACCCAATCCACGTGATGAGCGAAGACATGGAGGTCGAGATACCTGAGATTGAGCAATTCGCAATCCACATTGGCAGGGCGAACAAACTCTGGGCCCTCGGTCGCATCATTTGCCGAATGGACGAGGGCGATCAGATGCTCATATTCGCCAATACCAAGCGAATGGTCGATATCCTCTCAGAGAGGCTAGGCAAGTTCAGAATCAGGGCCATAGGGCTTCACGGCGACCTCGCCCAAAACAAGAGGGAGAAGATAATCGGGTCTTTCAAAGAAGGTCGGGAGAGCATAGTCGTCGCTACAGATGTAGCGGCACGCGGACTGGATGTGGATGGTATCACCCATGTCGTGAACTACGACCTCCCCGATGACACGGAATCCTACGTTCACAGGATAGGACGCACTGGCAGGATGGGCAGGAAAGGTGAGGCTTGGAGTTTTGTGACTCGCGAGGACCAGCCCCAGATCGAGAAGATAGCTTCGACATGGAACATGACCATCCCCGTCGTCGACGCACCACCGCTTCCAGACGGCGTTGAAAGAGACCCCGTCGGAAGGAGGGAGGACTGGGAAGAGGTGTCTGACGTCTTCGGTATGGTGACAATCAAGCTCTCAATAGGCAAGTCGGACTCCACCAAGTTGGCGCTGGCAGACTGGATAACCAAGCAGGCACGGGTTCCTGACATAGTAATCGGAGAGATTTCCCAGAGTGATGATGAGACCGAGGTCGAGATACATGTCGAGAAGGTCGCCTACGTCATCGACGTTATCAAGGCCAGGGAATTCAACGGCAGGTCTCTGACCCCGACCATCGTGGATGCCTAGGTGGAATCATGGTCGACGAGGGCATAGTCTCCCTCAACCTGCTTGGATTCCTCTGCCCAGTTCCGGTGCACGAGACCCGTAAGGCGGTCGAGGAAGCAACCCAAGGCACGCTTTTCGAGGTCTTGTGCGATGACCCGGAGACACTTCACGACATCCCTGCCCTTTGCGACCGTATGGGGCTGGTGCTGCTGGGCGTGAGCGAGGATGCGGGGGAGTACGCTTTTCGCATCGAGAAGCGGTAGGCTGCTTGGATATTGTTCAAAGGGAGGGTTCTTCTCGGTGGTCACCGTGCCCGACCAGTACAACGTCAACGAACTCGGGGAGGTCCCAGCGGATGCTCGCCTCCCGACGTCGTATGGCGACTTCCGCATCAGGGTGTTCCACGAAGAAATCTCGGGCCTGGACCACGTGGCACTAACCTTGGGAGACATGAATGGGCCGGACCCAGTACTCGTCAGGGTGCACTCCGAATGCCTGACTGGGGATGCATTCGGCAGCCTCAGGTGCGACTGCGGAGCCCAGTTGGATGCCGCGATGAGACAGATTCACGATGTCGGCTGGGGCTGCCTCGTCTATCTCAGGCAGGAGGGACGCGGCATAGGGCTGCATGCCAAGATACAGGCATACAACCTGCAGGACCACGGTGCTGACACGTTGGATGCCAACCTCCTACTGGGTCATCCTGCCGATGCGAGGGACTACGGAATCGCCTCAGTGATACTAAGTGCTCTGGGAATCGCTGGCGTCTGTCTGCTAACGAACAATCCTGACAAGGTAGCGCAACTGGGTCAGCATGGGGTCGACATAGTCGAGAGGATGCCCCTAGTAGTCGGAGTGGGAGATCAGAATCGCAGATACCTGACCACCAAAGTAGACAGGATGGGGCATGAGATTGAGGAAGATATTCTCGGCGGTAAAGAGCGTTAGAATGGGGCCGTGACCGGGACTTGAACCCGGGCCGGCGGGACCACAACCCACCGTGCTAACCGCTACACCATCACAGCCGTATTGGCGACTTGGACCCAATGCCTGTTTATCAACCGTTACACACGCGAGGCATGATGCACCTGAGACCAACGGATTGAAGCCCTGCGCTCTACCGTTGCAGTGCTATGAGGGCTCGTTCTGGAGTCGTGCTCGTCGTCCTGTTTGTGGCTAGCATGGCACCTGTGGTGCCATTCGCCGCAGCGGACACGGTAATCGGAGCCGAGGGCGTCGAACTGCTCGAGGCTGGTGACTTCTCTGACTCTGGCCTGTGGCAGATAGCCGGCACTGCCGGGTTCTCCGGAGATGCAGCCGATTACTCGTTGGGCATGGTGGCTGACGGCGAACTGTCATTCACCCATGACAGGCCTGACAACTTTCAGTATGCGACCTCATGGGCCTCATACAGCATCACGAACTCCAACGCAACTCTGGGCGAGCCGGATTCTTACTACACATGGTCGAAGGGGCCTAACATAACAATGACAGGATACGACTTCAGCGGACTGCACGGGATGCAGATTGCGAATATCTCCCTCGTGCTGCACTTCTCTATTCCCGATACCCTAAACCAAGACTCAGTCAGGGTCATCCTGCAGAATCACGGCTCGGACAAACTGGTCGTGACCTACGCGCGCACCTTCGGGCCGATATACAGGATGACCAATCCGATGGTCCTGTCGCTCGACGGACTGGCTCTAGCAGGCTGGTCATCTCTAGAGGGTACCCAGTTCACCATCGATTACGTCTCCACCGGGACCAGCGACGACTCCGAGGTCAGGGTGGATGCAGCAGGCCTCCGAGTGAAGTACCACCAACCTTGGTACTCGTTTGAGACTGTCAAGGCCGTCAACACAGTCGGCGGTGTGGACTCCCCCGTCATCGACATTGGCCCGTACAATGGGACGATTTCGGGGCTCTCGCAGGAGTCATGTGGGCTCGTTCCCGAGGGCCCTGTCACCGGCGAATGGTCTTTCGATGTGGAAGTACCACCACTGCAGCAGCTTGGCAGGATACACGTATTCGGCACCGGTAACCACACAATATGGGCGCTGCCTGATGATGTGGACGGAGATTACACGCAGATCCAATCCGGCGGTTCGCTGGACGGACCAGATTCACTCCAGCACATCCGGATAGACATCGAGGACGGGTGCGTCTCAGGCGCTCGGATTGACGTCAACGACCCTCATCTGGTGGTTCAGGGCCACGTCTCAGGGGCACTGGGCGGCTTGGCGGACACCAGTTACATCAGATTCGCCGTCGGCAGCAGCCTAGTGGCCAGCATACCACTCCAGTACGGCGCGTTCTCGGTGGACGTGCCTGTAGGGCATGCGCTGCCAGGACGTGGTGGCGAGATGATAGTGGGTGTCGCTTCAAGGTTCCAATGGTCATCGAACGGGACGGCTGAAGCAACTGTCGTCCATATCCAATCAATGACTATCACAGGTGGTTACTCTGTGCATTGGGACTACGACCCAGAATGCCTCGGACTCGAGGATATGTCATTCAACGAGGACGATTCCGGGGTCCACCTCCCCATGGACATCAGGTGTAACGACGACTTGACTGCTCCAGAGGACCTCGTCCTAAGTGCGACCAGTTCCAATTCGGGCATCATCGAAGCTAGCGTGGTCGACCAGTACATCAGGATACAACCAGTCCGGGACGCTTGGGGCGAGGTCAGCATCGAAGTGGTTGTCAGCGATGCTCTTGGAAACTCCTGGTCAGATTCGATGATGGTGACAGTCACGCCAGTCGAGGACCCACCGGTGCTCGATGGCCTACCTCTAATCGTCTACATCGAACTGGGACAAACGATGGTGGTCGATCTTACAGTCACCGACCCGGACACCGAATCGCTGTCACTGGCGGCCAGCAGGTCTTGGGCCACTTTCGACTCTGCAGGTGACTTGGTTCTGACGCCAGTAGATTCTGGCTCGCACACAGTCACCATATCAATCAGTGACGGTACCAACGAGATCGTTCAGGACATAGAAGTCATCGTGACCGCAAAACCCGACCTGCTGGTGGAGATGATTGACGTGAGGAGAGATGGCGTCAGCGTGACGAATCTAGTTGATGGCGACATCATCGAGATTCACGCTTACATCAGGAACGAGGGGCGCGGAGGTGCTGATGCTGTGGACATCAAATGCAGAGTGGAGGGGGTCCTAGTGGGCGCGGTGATGATTGATCGCATCGAGTCCGGTGGGCTCGGCGTAGCCGTCTGTGACGCACAGGTCGCAAGAGACGGCGGGACTGTGACAATCGAAGTGGTAGCCGACGGAACGGGATCGATAGCAGAGACCTCAGAGAGCAATAACGACCGCATCGTCGTACTGGACGTAGCGGAGAGCGAAGATGAAGGGGGCGGCATCATAGACTCAATAGACAGAGGACCGGCTTTGCTCTTCATCTCCGTGGGAGTGATACTCATCTCACTCACAGCCCTGTATTTTAGCCCTAGCAGAGTGCGCAAGCCCTTCGAGCGTAGGAAGTAGCTCAGTAGCCCGGTTTTTTGCATCTCCGACCCCCTTTCTGGCCGATAATCGGTGATTTTCAAGGAATGATTATACCATACGCGAATCCGAAGAAGGATGCCGCGCAAGGGTGCTTCATGGTGTTTGAGCCGGTGGTGTGTGACTGAGATGATGAAACTGAAGATTCGTTTGGAGACAGAAGAGTGGGTCTACGAAGAGCATGAGATGGCCTGAGCCCTCATTCTTTGGACCAACTCTGCGGGTACGTACCCGGCTCCATCATAACAGCGCGAGCAACTGCGACTTCTCCGGTCCTCATTTCTGGCAGTGAGTCGGTGTCAACTGTCAACCTAGCTACGGAGACGGCTTCGCCCTTCATGCTCTGCACGAGTACATTGGAACCTTCCGATATCCCCTTCTGTGCTCTTACGATACCTGGTCTCGCTAGCGGTGCGCCGTGCGAGAGAGCTGCTGCTGCTCCGTCCTTGACGGTGATGGAGGGCAGCCCCGAGAGCAGGACCTCGACCGGGGCGATGAGTTTGACCAGTGCGCTGTCATCACCATGCTCCCTGTGCAGGAATGCCGCATCTGTGAGCTGCTGCATGGTGCAAGCCATGGTTTGGTCGAATGGGCCTGTCTTATCTCTATGCAGCTCGGTCAACTCGCATTTCGTATCCAGTATCAGCCCGATATCCTTTGCGAGCGTCCTGATGTAGGTCCCGGCGCTGCATGAGGCCTCGAAGGCGGCGATGCGCGAGTCGGTGTCGGATTCCAGCATTCTCAGAGAGTGGATGGTGCGGGTCCGGACTTGAATCTTGACCGCTGACTCAAGGGGCGGGACATTGAAAATTACACCATTGAGCCGAGCTAGGGTATCTTCGAGTTCGTCGTCGGAGACATCCCTGCCGAATCGCATCACCCCGACATACCTCTTGTCGCCCTTGAGAGCTATTTCAGTCAGCCTGGTAGCCTTGCCGCAAAGCAGTGTCAGAAGTCCTGTAGCGAACGGGTCGAGGGTCCCTCCATGACCTAGCCTCGTGATTCCAAGAGACTCTCTGGCCCAAGCCGCCAACTGGTGGCTGGTGGGTCCTCTGGGCTTCTCTATTAGCACCACTCCCGATGCCAGCAGTTCATCGAGCGAGCGCTCACTGGGAATGCAGCCGAACCCAGGATTGGTAGAGGCCTTGGAGAGTTCCCAGAAGTCGCGTTCACCCATCCAACCACTCATCCCAATGCCGTGCTGACGACTCCGAAGACCTCGTCGGCATCCAACTCGTCGGCATCGACGACGAGAGTGTACGGGCTCATGTTATCAAGATCAATGTCGTACAGAACACGGTACCTCTCCATGTCATCACTCTGGCGTTGCTTGGAGAACTCCAAACAGGTTTGGTAGTCTCCGCCCTCACGGTTCTGAATTCTCCTAGCCCTTTCCTCGTCTGAGACCGAGACCCATACTCTGAGGCACTGTAGGCCTAGTTCGTGGGCCCACCAACCGCAGAGCCTGCTCTCGACTACCTCGGGGCCTTCTGGGTCACTCATTGCATTTCTAAGGACTGTGTCCAAGGAACGGTCTACATCGAGGTCATTCTTGCACAGGGCACTGAATTCGACCACAGTGAGCCCTCGGTTCGATGCCTCTTCACGGAAAATGTCGCCACCATTGACAGAGGACCAGCCACGGTCCTCGCACAACTTTCCGACCAGTGTCGAGGTGCCGCTTCCAGGGGGTCCACTGACGGTCAGCCTCAGCATCCACTCACCTCCATTCGTTTCGGCACACATCGCACCTGAGCCTGCCCTTGGATGTCCTCGAGACCATGTTCGAGTCACAGGAGGGGCATACCGTCCCCGACTTGGGGGGCGCTGTAGGGACATTGCCTCTCTTCCTCTGAGGGGACGCCTGTGCCTGTCCCCCTGTCTTTCGCGGCCCGTCCCTCCTCCGCTGCGTCCGGCGGGCCCTCGAATCGTCGCTCGTCTTGGCCTTCTGCTCGCTCAGGAGGTGAAGCAGGGGCTCGGGGACGGGGTCGCCGGCGACAACCAACGGATGGCTCTTGTAGCGGCGAATCTTGATGTGTCGATCGATGATCCTGCCCAGAGGAGCACTCATCGTAATGTAAGTGGCGATCCAAGCTGGGAAAATCCACATCACCCGGTCGTTGAACGACCACATGGGGGCCCAAGGCAAACTGACGAAATCAACTCTGAACGACTCCACCGCACTGGCCATCCAACTGAAGATAGCGATGATGAATACCATTGTGAACATCATCGGCCTCATCATCGCCGACTGCATCGCCATCTGCTCAGGCATCAGTTCCATCTGCAGCTTCTGCATCTTCTCCGTCCGGGCAGTGTCTCGGGCCATCTGCGCCTCCCTGACCTGCTTGGTAATCTGACGATTACGATGGCTGAAGTGGGCCTGCCTCATTGGATCCATGAAGAATGAGCGGATGATTGTGTTGACGACCATGATGCTGGAACCCACGATAAAGACGGTGGGAACGAAGTAGACCGTGTGGAACGGCAGCAGGGGTTCGATGGCGTAGCCGGCACCATCTGCCAAGAGAATACGAAGACTTGGATTCAGCATCAGCACCACCATCATCAGCATTAGGAACAGCATGGGCATCATCATCGATGACATCGACTCGGCCTGCGGGTCACCACCTCCTGCGGAAGCCATGGGCCCGCGTTTGGACCGAGTAGCAAGAACGCTTCGGTGGACGCCATAGGCGTCCAAACCAGTTCGCATCAGAACGAATAGCTGCAGACGACGCAAACCGAGGCGCCGATCTCGGCCTCAGAACCGCATATCGGGCAGACCTCGCCCTCGGGTTCTGGCTCCGGTTCTGGCTCCGGTTCTGGCTCCGGTTCTGGCTCCGGTTCTGG
>CAZSPJ010000003.1:0-31912 GCA_964608795.1 uncultured Candidatus Poseidoniales archaeon
TCGACGCCCCGGACGCAGCAGGACACGGTTACGGCTTCCACCCTTCGATTCCCCAATATGTCGCAGCCATGAACCAGAGCGATGCCTGGATTGGCATGATGATGGATGCGATATTCGCTCGAACCAACTACGCCGAGGAGGACTGGATGGTAATCCTCTCTACGGATCACGCTGGATCCGGATATGGTCACGGGTACAACATCCCAGAGCACAGAGAGGTTCCGTTGATTATCTGGGGTGCCGAGTCCCCAGGTCCAATCTGGCCAGCCCCTGACGCGGTTGACATCGTGCCCACGGCACTGCGCCACATGGGGGTGGATGTGAGGCCCGAGTGGGATTTGGACGGACGAGCCGTCGGCATCGGGCCGACCGCCCCCCCTGCCACCGCGCTCGATGTCAATCTGGTCTTCAATGGCGACGGCGAGCTCGAGCGCGGGATGACCCCCGGCTTCGACGCATCTGTGCCGGGATGGGTCGATAACGGAACGATGACGACTTGGATCTACGATGTCCCGGATTACCTGCAGAAGACCGATCCGGGGCCGGCCGACGGGGGGTCGAACTACTTCGGCGGGGGATCTGGAGAAGACTCAACGATGCACCAGGAGATCGACCTCACCGGAATCGCAGAGGAGATCGGCTGGGGCAATCTGACCTACTCGCTCACGGCATACATTGGGGGTTATTTGGGTCAGAATGACTGCATGGAGGTGCTCGTCGAATTCTTCGATTCTTCCGGCAACCTCCTCCTCTCGGGGGGAATCGGGCCTGTCTACGCGGCCGACCGCAACTACACGACCGGAATCCACCTTCACGGCGTGATTGGACAGGTCCCAGCGGATTCTGCTTGGGTCCGAGTCACGTTGAACGCGTACCTAGAGTATGGCTACAACGATGCCTATGCTGACGACGTCTCGCTGATTCTCTCAACTCAGACGTAAAAGTCGCTGGAACCTTCAGACTCCGATGCACTGAGTGTCTCCTCTATCGAGCCGCTGACCTCCATCGTCTCCATGAGTTTCCTAGCCGTCTCCTCAGTCGAGTCGAGGTCTAGGCTCAAGGGGAGATCAAGCCCCGCTTCTATCCACGAAGCCAGACGGTCGGCTGCCAGCACATCGGTGCTGGCCCCGATGGTCTCTGCCACAAGGCCGACTGCGGGAACGCCGTACAACGGGGACAGAGAGATTAGCAGTCCAGCTATGCCTATCATTCCGGCCTCGGGATGCTCCCTACTAACTGGGATGTCATTGGCCTCGAGGTTCTTCCTGACTTCGGCATCGGCGCAGATAACGTGAATCTCCCTGTCGTCGGTGCCGGCTGCGAGTCCGGCCAGTACCAGCAACTGGGGAGTACCTGACTCCGAGGCTAACTCGAGGATCGCCTCGGAGACCTCGTGCTGCCCGGTAGCTGTCATCGGCTGCAATGGCCCACCGACAGTGATTACCGTCCTGCCGTCGGGGAGAAGAATCGAGTTGATGTTGATGCGAGGGGGTGAGACGAGCCCATTGCTGTCTAGAGTCGAGTGTGGAGGGAAGTCGGGGTGGAGAATCCATCCTATGGTTCGTGAGGGGTGCTTGTCCACTAGCGAGTCGACCACTATCTTGCCGACGTTGCCTACCCCTGGCACCGCCTCCAGCATCGCTGCATGCTCGGGCAAACCGTCTCCTACGAGCCAGTGGATTCTGGTGCGGTTCATTCTTCCTCGCTCCCGTCGTCTCTGGGTGTTGGGAGGGATGCGAGCCATTCCTCACTACCGACATCGAGCCTCTTCCTGCGCCTCGCCCCCTGCGGGTCCTCGGGCGAGTACTTCATCGGCGATACCGCCACCATCGCAGCACCGCACTCCTTGCACCTCGTTGCTAAGCCGTATTCACCGCAGGCGCTGCAGCGCTGTAATCTAGTGCGAACCATCCTATCCTCAATCAGCGTCCGCTTGGAAGAGTCAATGAAGTCTATGCCTCGTTTGTTCATCTCAGAGGCGTTCGACGGAGATTGAGCCCTCGGCCGAGGACATCCGCTCCGAGGCCGCCTTCTGTGCGGCCTCCCACACGGATTCCGCCGCTTGGTAGTCCGGGGCCCGTATGTCCACTCGGTAGTGAGGGGCTCCGTCGTAGTGGCAGGTCAGCGTGACCTCCTCGAGTCCCACTGCACAGGCTTCCGCGGCCAGCAGCGCCTCGCGAATCGCATTGACTCCCTCGGGCCCCCAGACCTGCAGGTCGAACTCGCCGCGGATCTCGACAAAGGGTGGTACGATGTTCTCCACTGCGAGTTCGGTGACCACGTTCATCCAGTCTCCGGTGAAACCGACTTCGCTCAGAGCAGTCTCGCTCATGGCGCACTCCTCGAGAGCCCCATACAGAGTCCCGAAGATTTCACGCATCTCATCACAGACCTCGGCCGTCTTCTGTTCCTCCCAGCCAATCCTCTCAGCTGCGACTCGCATGATCTGGCTGGCCCGCTTACGGTTCTTCCAAGCCTGCAGGGTGGCTCTCCTGCGCTCGTCGGAGACGGATTTGATTGAGAGCTCGATGCGCTCCTTGGAGCGCTTGACCTGGATTGCCTTGGCGACCACTCGCTGGCCTTCTCTCAAGTGGGTGCCGATGTTCTTGACCCAGCCCGAGGCGACCTCTCCGATGAAGACGAAGCCGGTTTTGCCTTCGTACCCCTCGAGGTTGAGGTAGGCCCCGTTCTCCTTGACGCTCCTGACCGTGCAGATCAGCAACTCTCCCTCTTCGGGCCAAGCAGCAGAACTCACCTGAACGCCCCCTTCACTCGAGGACGTCTACAATTGTGCTGCCTGACAAGTCCGCCCTACCTCCTGCGGGGCGAGCCAGCGTCGCACCGCAGATGGAGCAGGCAATCGAGGTCGACGCCCTGTCGAAGATGATGGCCTCGTGACCACAGTCACGGCAGCTCACGCGAAGAAATCTCCCACTCATCATCTCACCTCAATCACTTGTCGACTAGCTCGAACTTCCTAGCACGCTTCCCCGCAGGAGAGTGTGCCTTTCCGGTCTCTTGGCACCGGTAGATTAGGTTCACGCGCTTGGTCGGCTTCTCTCCGGTCGGCTTCGGCCGGGGGAAACCGCGATATCCCGCGGTGACGCGGCGGAAGCGGCGCTGACCCCACTTCAGTTCGCTTGCACGTCGCTTCTTGACGCGCTCGACTGTGTGCTCGGTGTGCTTGCCAGCTGCGGGGCTGTAGCGTTTGACCGTTCGCGGCATCTTCACCATGTCCCCACCTCAGCGTCTTGCGACGTCGCGGCCACCGATGACCCGTTTATGAACTCTATCGAGACTCCTGCGTAGCAGGAAACCCCACGATGGGCTGTCTGCACAAATACGATGTAATGCCCCAGCGCGCAGCAGACCATGTCTCTGTGGGCCGCTCAGGTGTGGCTCGGCCTAGCCGTCGCTGTCATCGGCATCAGCATGCACAGGACGGGCCCCGCATTCAGGCGGCACCCCTTCGGAGCCCCAGTGGCACTGCTCGGAGTAGCATTGATGCTGTTCCGGGTCGAGGAGCCGCCGCAGCCCGAGTTAGGCGTGGTGGCAGCCGCTATAGTTGCCGCTATGTGGCTTCTGCCTGCGTTGGTCGGATCGGGACTCGTGCTCATCGGAGCGCCGTTGTACTGGAGGGCCCGCCCGGCGCCGCTGCTGGTCGGCTGGGCTCTGGTAGCGGTGGCATGGTACCAGTACTACTCGACCATGAGCGTAGTCCCGGCGGACGCTCTTAGGTGGGTGAGCACCCTGCTGGGGGTGCTGCTTGCTCTCGCAGTGTTCGCCCTGTGCGTCCGCACCGCTGAGAGGATGACTCCGCAGGAGCCTGAGACCGAGGGGCTGACTGAGAAGGAGAAGAAGTACGTCGAGAGCGTTCTGAGGAGGCATCTGGAGGTGACGGATGACCCCTGAGCTCGAATTGGTGATTGCGGCCTTCGTGGGTTCGGCCGCACTGACCTCGCTGTTCGTAATCCTCGCCCTGATAGGCTCCCTGAACCCGTACCACCGGCCCGCCATCCCGATGCTGGGCGCACTTGCGGTCATTCTCGCTTCGACCTACCTGTTTGCACAGATGGCAGGCATCGCTACCGACAGTGACGCCCTCAGACTGACGTTGTCGGAGGGCGTGTTGGCCCTGCTCGAACTATTGCCTCTGGCCTTTCTAGTGTTCACCTTCCTGTTTCTACAAGCCTCCTTCCGCAAACGCCCCGTCGACCCGCTGTTGGCCCTGCTGGAGTCCGAGTCAGGCTCCGAGTGACTCATTTCGCTTGGGCAACTCTCATAACATCCCCTTCGGTCGCCGCGCTGTCTTAGGTGGTGACGATGTCAAAGGGAACTCCGAGCATGGGTAAGCGGCAGAAGTCGACTCACATCCGCTGCCGACGCTGTGGCAGGCACTCGTATCACAAGACCAAGAGCGTCTGCGCCCACTGCGGCTACGGCGCCACTGCTAGGATACGCAAGTACCGGTGGAACAAGCGCTCCCGTTTGATGGGAGCGCGCAAGTGAGTCGGAAAGGCCTAAGTCCCGAACCACTAGGGCCGAATGGTATCCGATGTGCGGCATCATCGGGATCTTGGGGAACCCGGACTCACAGGTCGCAGGTTGCATCTACGACGGCATGATTGTACTGCAGCACCGTGGACAGGACGCCGCCGGAATAGTGACCAGCGATTCCGACAACATCTCGCATCGCCGGGCCAATGGGCTAGTCAGAGATGTCTTCAGGTCGAAGCACATGTCCAAGCTCATCGGGTCGATGGGAATCGGGCATGTTCGCTATCCTACAGCAGGCTCCGGCTCAGCGGCCGAGGCTCAGCCCTTCTACACAAACACCCCCTTCGGAGTGAGTCTCGCTCACAACGGCAATCTGAACAACACCACGGACATCATCAACAGCCTACTCGAATATGACCACAGGAGAATCAACACCAGCTCCGATTCAGAGGCCCTACTGAATCTCTTCTCCGCTGAGATCCAGCGCTCCGTAAACGGCCGACCAGGGGGCATGGAGGCTCTCACCGATGACGATATCTTCCGCGCCGTAGAGCGCACACACCTCCGAGCTGAGGGCAGTTACAGCGTGGTCACGATGATTACTGGCTGGGGACTCGTGGCCTTTCGTGACCCGAATGGAATCAGGCCTCTGTTCATGGGCAAGAACGAGGTCGACGGCTTCACCGAACGCCTATTCGCCTCGGAGAGCGTGACCTGTTCCGCTTTGGGATTCGAAGTAGACCGAGACGTCGCCCCAGGAGAAGCGGTGATAGCCAAGATGGACGGATCGTTCTCATCGAAGGTCTGCCACGCCGAACCGGTCCACACCCCCTGCATCTTTGAGCACGTCTACTTCGCTCGCCCGGACTCTACCATCGACAGGATATCGGTACACGGGGCGAGGCTAAGGATGGGGGCGGCTTTGGCTAGGAGGGCCCTCAAAGAGCGCCCCGAGCACGGCATCGATGCAGTGATTCCAGTTCCAGATAGCGGCAGGATAGCCGCCATGGAGATGGCCACTGAGATGGATGTTCCGTTTCGAGAGGGCTTCGTCAAGAACCGCTACATCGGCAGGACGTTCATCATGCCAGGTCAGTCTATCCGCA
The DNA here is from genome assembly GCA_964608795.1 of uncultured Candidatus Poseidoniales archaeon. Lineage (GTDB taxonomy): Archaea > Thermoplasmatota > Poseidoniia > Poseidoniales > Thalassarchaeaceae > Thalassarchaeum. The sequence goes on from CAZSPJ010000003.1 coordinate 5,604, forward strand.
AGGATTCGGTGAAGAAGAAGCTCAACACGATAGAGGAGGAGTTCACTGGCAAGACGGTGATGATTGTTGACGACAGCATAGTCAGGGGCAACACCTCGAGAAGGATAGTAGAGATGGCCAAGCAGGCCGGTGCCAGACAGGTCTACTTCGCATCCTCGGCACCTCCCATCGTGCATCCGAACGTGTACGGCATCGACATGCCAGCCCGTGAGGAGTACGTCGCCCACGACAGGACCATCGACGAAATAAGGGAGACTATCGGCGCTGATTGGCTGATCTACCAAGAGCTCCCGGACCTCATTGAGGCCTGTCTGGGAGCAGGGGACCACAATCTGGTAAACTTCGACTGCTCCTGCTTCAACGGAGTATACGTCACCGGGGGAATCACCGAGGAGTACCTAGCTAGGATAGGGGGCGCACGCAGTGATGCCGCCAAGAGCGAATCTTCGGTTGAGCACGCGGACGCGGCAGAATGAAGTCGCAACGAATGCTCAGGGGCCTATGAGGGGGGTCATCGACGCTCTGGCGGTCATCGAGCTAGATGAGGTGGCCCACTGCGCCTGCACACTTCCTGACGGCAACTTCGCCACGGGCTCCGACTCAGGAATGCTCCGAGTCTACGGCTGCGACGGAGGCATCATCGGCTCCGATGCGCTGGACAGCCGAGTGGTGGGTCTCGCGAGTCTGGGCGACCAATTGGTTGCCGCCACCAGCACCGGCGGAGTAAGGGCCTTCCACAAAGAGCCTCTCTGGAGCCATCCACTGGAATCCGGCTGTGAGGCGGTAGCTGCCTCCTTGGACTGCACAATGGTGGTTGACGGCACCGGACGCCTCATCGCTCTCGCAGCCGACGGGAGCGAGGTCGCCGAAGCCGAGTTCGGGCACATCACATCACTCACCTGCTCGCCCGAAGGGGTATGTGCTGCTGCCCTCGAGGACGGCAGGCTGCTGCTCCTCGGACCCACGCTCGAGGTGCTGCACAATTCACCTGCCGCCGAGGACGACGTCGAGACCATCTCATGCATGACATTCCGCCCAGACGGGATCCTTCTGGCTGCGCGCAACTCGCTAGGGATGACTGTCGACGACAGACCCGAGAACAGACTTGAGTGCTGGCATCCCGAGAGAGGGCTGCTGAACACCTCAGAGCTCCCCTCTAGGGCCACGGCGCTGCTGCCCACGGAGTCTGGGACAGTCGTGGGCTGCTTCGATGGCAGTCTTCTTTCCCTCGAGATCGGAGATCGGGACCCCAAGCAGATTGCCAGATTGGACTACCAGATCTCTCGAGTCGTCCAATGGGGTGCCGACATTCTGGTCGCCTCGTGGTTCGACGTCTTCCGAATCACCACTGGTGGTGAGATAGTCTGGCATTTCGAGCACATCGGGGTTGTCGAGCACATCCTAGCCCTTGAGGAGAGGGTGGCTCTTCTGGGCGACGACAGGAAAGGTAGGATTCCAGCGCCTCTCGTCATAATCGACCCGGACTCCCCTCCTCGGTACGACGATTTGCCTGCGGAGGACGAGGCTGAGGGGGCATCTGAGGAGTACTCGGGAGCCCTCTCCGACGAAGAGCGGAGGCTGGCAGAGATGAGGCCGGATGTGCTTGAGGAGGCTGGCGGGATACTCGAAACTCTGCATGAGGAGATGGAAATCAGGACCGGTGCACCGGTTGTCGAGAGCGATCTGCTAGAGGATCTCTCGGCTTCGGCGCGTGCGATCAACCTGCCACCGGTGGCCGATGCCGGTGAGGATCGGACAGTGAACGTCGACGAGGAGGGCAAGGCAACTGTGCTGTTGGACGGTGGACGCTCCTACGACCCGGACGGCAGCATCGGAGGATGGGCTTGGGAGGATGGCAGCAGCAGGGTCATTGGGGACACCCCACAGCTCCGCGTCAGGTTGTCTAGGGGAGTCCACGTATTCCATCTGACAGTGACTGACGACAGAGGCGCTTCGAACAAGTCGACGATAACCGTCCAAGTAAGGTAATCAGAGCTTGCCCAACTCGACCTTGAGAGCGGGAAGCGCATCCTCCCAAGTGGCTACTATCCCATAGTCGGCCACACCGAATATTGGGGCGTCGGGGTCCTTATTGATGGCGACGATGTACTTGCTCGTCCTCATCCCAGCAAGATGCTGTATCGCCCCGCTGATGCCGACTGCGATGTACAGCCTCGGAGTGACCGTCTTACCGGTCTGGCCGACCTGCATGCTGTGGGGTATCTCGTCCCACGTGTCCACAGCGGCCCTGCTCGCTCCGACAGCAGCCCCAATCATGTCGGCGACCTCGTTGAGGTGCGAGAAGTTGGCTGGATCGCCCATACCCCTGCCGCCGGAGATGATGATGTCGGCCTCTGCCACATCCAACCTCTCGCCAGCCTTGGCTATGGCCTCCTTGACTGCGACAGCTACGTCAGCGCTCTGGTTGACCGTGCTGACATCCGCATTACCCCCGCCTCCAGCGGCAGCGAATGCATTGGCTCGCAGAGTGATAGCGCATGGTGAAGTCACCGTCGAGGTCTCAATCGCCTTGCCTGAGTAGATTGGGCGGGTCACAGTAATCCCAGGTGCGAGTCCAGTTGCGTCCTGCACGATTGGGATACCGCGCATTGCCGCCATCGTCGCAGCTATCTCACGGCCCGAGGGAGACGCAGCGGCGATAATCACGTCGCCTCCTGCAACAGAGTTCAAGGCTTCTGCCCAAGCCCCGCCGTCAAAGGTCCCGAAGCAGTCCCCGACGACCGAGATTACCTTGACGACTCCTGCGATGGAAGCGGCCTCGGTAGCACCCACTCCTCCGGCGCACAGCAGTGTCGGCGTTCCCCCTATCGATGCTGCAGCCCCTACGAGCTGGGCAGTTACCGGGTGCAATCCGTCTCCAGAGGATTCTGCTATCACCGTGATATCCATTTCCTCACCTCAGATGACATTCGCCTCGTCGCGCAACTTGCCTACTACCTCAGCCACTGACTCTGCACCCTCGAACTGCTGCCCGGGGGGCTTCTCGAGCGGTGGCGTGTGGCCTTCTGTGGAAACTGACGAGCCCCCCGTGTCGACACCGAGGTCGGCAGGACTCAACGTCTCTGCGACCTTCTTCTTGGCCATCATGATGCCTCGTACGTTGGGTCGGCGCAGCTCAGTGATGCCCTTGTCGAAGGCGAACACGCACGGAGCAGACACAGCGACCCTCTCGTTGCCACCGGCACTGGCGCGCATGGCTGTAATCGAGCCACCATCGGAAGTGACCTCGGATACCATGGTGACGCAGGAGGCGTCCAGCAGGTGGGCCACTCCTGGCCCTGTAGAGCCGGCATTGGTGTCGGCGGCCTGTTTGCCGCAGAACACGATGTCGGAGTCGGTTCGAGCAACTGCAGCCGCCAGAATGGCCTGCACCTGAGTGCTGTCGAGGGTGCTTAGGTCCTCGACGAGGATGTGAAGCAGGGAGTCGGCTCCGACGGCCGCAGCGTCAGTCAACATCTTGGCCGCCCTTGCCGGGCCACAGGTGATGGCAACCACTTCGCCCCCTCCAGCCTCCTTGAGCTGTAGAGCGGATTCGAGCGCGTACTCGTCGTACGGGCTCATCGACCACTTACTGACCGCAGACTCGTCGACCCTCCCTCCCGAGACGCTGATCTTGGCTGTGGTATCGGGGACCTGCTTGAGGAGCACAGCTATTCCCATGTTGGCACCAGCGCTTCGGCGACTAACGACCCCTCTATGAATTTTCGGCAATCCCACCGTAGGTGGGAAATGCCATTTAGAGCCTCAAGGCTCCCTTGTGAATGCCTGTATCCCGGTTATGTGGCGACCGAGAATCAGATTGTGGATGTCATGCGTCCCCTCGTAGGTCTTGACTGACTCTAGGTTGGCCATGTGGCGCATCACCGGGTACTCGTCGAGGATCCCGTTGGCACCATGGATGTCACGAGCCATACGGGCGATCTCGAGCGCGATGTCCACATTGTTCATCTTGGCCAGCGAGATTTGCTCAGCAATCCACGTTCCGTCATCCTTCTTCTTGCCGAGGTGGTAAGCCAGCAACTGAGCTTTTGTAATCTCCCTGAGCATCCAGGCCAGCTTGTTCTGCACCAATTGGAACGAGGCTATCGGATGGTCGAACTGTATCCTGCTCAGAGCGTACTCCCTAGCCGAGCTGAAGCATGACTGAGCGGCGCCGATCGCACCCCATGAGATTCCGTAGCGGGCGTTGTTGAGGCAGCTGAATGGCCCCCTCAGACCCTCTACATCGGGCAGAATCCTATCCTTGGGGATTACGCAGTCCTGAAACACCAACTCACTGGTTACGCTGGCCTTCAGGGAGTGCTTCCCGGTCATCTCTGGGGCTGTGAATCCGGGGTCACCCTTCTCGACGATGAATCCGCGGATCACTCCGTCGAGCTTGGCCCACACCACAGCTAGGTCGGCGATGGTGCCGTTGGTTATCCACATCTTCGCGCCGTTGAGCAGGTAGTGGTCTCCCTTGTCCTCGGCGCGTGTAATCATGTCGCCCGGATTCGAGCCGTAGTCGGGCTCGGTCAGGCCGAAGCAGCCAATCCACTCACCAGTCGTCATTCTGGGCAGGTAGTGGTTCTTCTGCTCCTCGCTTCCGAAGTCCCAGATGGGGTACATGGCGAGCGAGCCTTGGACGCTCGCGAACGAGCGCACACCGCTGTCACCACGCTCCAACTCCTGGCAGATCAGGCCGTAAGCGATGTACGAGAGGCCCGGGCAGCCGTAGCCCTTGAGCGGGGCGCCGAGTATGCCCATCTCGCCGAGATCGACCCGCCACTCGTCGGGGAACACGCCGTCGCGGCAGGCCTTCTCGATGTTCGGGATGACCTTCTCATCCACCCAGTCGCGGACCATGTCGCGGACCATGCGCTCCTCATCGGTCAGCAGTGAATCGATATCGTAGAAGTCCAAGGCCTCGTACGCCATCTTCCTCAACTGTCCGCGACGGTGCGGCGCAAATGAACGTTCCTCGGCTACCTGCCCTTCTTCTTGCGTGCCTCTCGCCGTGCCATCCGCTTCTCCTCGGCGGTGCCGAATCGCAGGGTGAACCACTGCTGGAGACCTGGCGAGAGACTAATCGCGAAACTTAGTATCACCAGTAATGTCACAGCCGGGATCGCTATGAGAATCCAGACCTCGAGCACGCCTCCTATGGTATTCGAGTACGGCGGGTGGTACTGCACCAGCGCACCCCGATCCGTCAGTATCCACCCACTGTCCCTGTCCGTGCTCCAGGTCGCCACTATTCGGCTGCCCGAGACATCTGCGTCGTATTCCACTGCATCGGCGTTCTCCAACCAGGGGAAGGAGGCATTCTCGCTCAGGTCGTGCTCTATCAGACTGAAGGGAGTCACGGAGATTAGGGACCGGTCACCGCTCTGGTGTGATATCCCAGTCAAATAACCCTCGACCCCTGTCACTTGCACCAAACTCACCTCAGAAGCCGATGCGACGTCTTCGTGCAGCGTCACACTCGCGATGTTCCTGTCACTGGAGACAGCCACGCAGTCGGCAGTCTCCGCGGATGGGCAGATGACGTCGGACCACGGATAGCCGGTACCACCTACCCAGTACAGGGTATGGTCCCTGTCAATCACCCCAATCCCATCCATCAGACTGGTGACCACGCAGACCATCATAGAGGGGTGACAGTCCATCCCAGTGATGTCACTGGCCCCCCGGCCCTGAATTGGATGCACCTCGGCGCCACCGTCAGCGGCCGCCCTCATCCTCCAGAGCCAACCGTCTGACCCTCCCACATAGGCCCATGAGCCCCCGGTGTTCCAAGCCACTGCAGTCAGTCTGATTTGCTCGAACTCTAGATCCCCTCCGGCATCGGTGACCGAGTGGTCTTCGCGTGCGTATCTAAGCACCTGCCCGTCGCTACCTACGATGAGGGCGGTCTGGCCCCCGGGGTGGAAGTCGCCATACGTCAAATCCTCGCCGCCGTTCCAGAGCAACTCCACTCTATCCTCTGGATTAGAGGTCCTCACGAGCTCTAGGTAGGAGTCGGCGCCGAAGACTATCGCCCATTCTCCTAGGGGATCCACCGCAGCCCCGTTCAGCCCGAGATCCTGCTCGGATAGGTTGATTTTCTCGTACAGCCCGACAGCGGAACCAGCACTGACCACGGGCGCCATCATCAGCATCGCAAAGGCAAGGGCGAGAGCTTTGCTGCTGCCTCGGTTCATGTCCGGCCGACGGGCGATGCCGGTTTAGCCCGTTCGACACAAGCCCCCTCGGAGCCTGCGCGGCAACAGCATTCAAGAGGGGCCCAGCCAGCGCTCGGCCATGGAGAGATTCGATGTCAAGCGTGGACTGGTAAAGCAGGTATCGTCAGACGGAGGACTGGCAGCACTGGCGCGGGATTACTTCGACAATGTCGAGGATGCCGGGGACAATTCATTCAACGGCTCACACGACATAATGACCTCCATCATAGCCAGTTACAACGAGCAGGGAGCGCTCGTGGTGAACATAACCAACGTACCTCCTGACTTCGATGACGAACAGGCTGTGAAATCAGCGATGGAAGCGCGCAGGAGATGGACCTCGTTTCTCGATGCGGCCACCGGTTACAACTCGAAGCAGAGAGGTGACAAGGCCAAGGAATGGGCCAAGAAGGCCAGTAAGGCGAAGTCCGGCATCTCTGCAGCGCGACACTTCATGTCATTGTCACAAAACATCTCCGCCGAGATCTCCGCGCAGGCAGAGTCTATGATTGAGGAAATCGAGGCCGCGCTGGAGCGGGGAGACAATACGAAGGCAGCAGGCCGCGCGGAGAAACTGGGCAAACTGCTAGAATGAGGTGAAGCATGAACGACAATGACCCCCTCTCGTCTCTGGACGAGGAGGGTCGCGCACGCGTCTCCCGTATGTTCGCTGGTTGCGCTGAAGTCGTCGGCGTGGGGCACGTCGCCTCGGTAGTCGCAGGAGGGCCGACGCACTCGGGGGACGACCAACTGGTCGCTTACATCGGCCTCGAGCCAAGCGGCAAGGCGCATCTGGGCTGGATACTGCTCGCCGACACCATCCGCAACATGCTCGACGAGGGCGTGAACGTGATTATCCTGCTTGCCGACTGGCACGCCTGGGTGAATGACAAGTTCGATCGCGACATGGACAAGATTACGCTCGCTGGCGAGTACATGACTGAGGTCTTCAGGGCGCTACTCGCCAATCCTCCTGAGGGAGCGGGAGCAGGTCAGCTCAGGTTCCTGAGCGCATCGGAGCTGATGGACTCGGGCAGGTACTGGGAGAGGGTGCTTAGGTGCTCGAAGAACATGAGCCTCTCGAGGGTGCGCAGGACATTCAGCATCATGGGTCGCGACGAGGACTCCTCGGACCACGACCTAGCAGCGTTCTACTACCCTGCCCTGCAGGCAGCGGACATATTCGAGCTGGAGATTGACATAGCCTTCGGAGGCATGGACCAGCGCAAGGCGCACATGTACATGCGCGAGGTCGCCGACAAGTACGGCTGGACAAAGGCCACGTGCATTCATACCCCCATGATGTCGGGGCTGAAGGGACCGGGAGGGAGGATGGACTCGTTCGACCACAAGATGTCCAAGTCCGATCCCGGCAACGCGATACTGCTCGATGACGATCCCGACTCACTTAGGGCCAAGATGAGAAAGGCGTTCCTCGAGGTCGGCAACCTAGACTCTCCCGTATTTGAGATTGCTCAGCACATCGTGTTCCCCAATCTCGACTCCATCACCGTGACCCCCGACCCTAAGCATGGAGAGCATTCGACTTGGGGGGATTCACAGAGTTTCGCCGGCGCCGTTTCAGACGGCACGATACACCCACTCGACGCCAAGATGGCTGTAGCACAAGGACTCTGCGAGGTTCTGGCCCCGGTTTCGCAGCACTTCTCCGATAAACCAGAGCTCCTCGCTGCGATGAATCGACTCACTGGCTCGCAGTAGGTCGTTTTATACTCGCTTTTCCAGTAGTTGTGTAGGGCGAGGACTCATAACCCGTGCTCGCCCGCGCGGGCTTGAGGATAAGCAGATGGCTTCGGTTGGGATAGACGACATCGCAATTCACTTTCCGAGACTGTACTTTGGCATGGAGGACTTTGCTAAGCTCAGGGGGGCCGATTTCGGCAAACTGAACCGAGGCCTCGGACTTGCAGCGATGGCGATTCCCGATGTTCACGAGGACACCGCCACGATGGGCGCGAACGCGGTCCGCAGACTGCTCGACCGCAATGGCATCGACCCATCTTCAATAGGCAGAATCTACCTCGGAACCGAGTCGGCCCTGGATGGCTCCAAGCCGACAGCGACCTACATCATGGACATGCTTGAGCAGCGCTACACTCCCATCCACGGCAAGGACTGCTTTCGTAACTGCGACGTCGTCGACCTGACCTTCGCCTGCATCGGTGCAGTGGATGCTATGCACAACACCCTCGACTGGGTCGCCCGCGGTGGTGAAGAGAAGGCTAGAGTCGGCATCGTGGTGTTCGCTGACAACGCGAAGTATGACATCGGTTCGTCCGGCGAGTACACTCAGGGCGCCGGCGGTGGTGCGATCCTGATTCGCCACAACCCTAGGTTGGTGGAGATTCCTGATATCTGGGGGGTCTCTACGATGCCGGTGCATGACTTCTTCAAGCCGCGCAGGGAAGTCGACACCAGAACCATCGTCGAGAACGTCCTTGACCTTGCTCGCGAGAGTGGTGAGAAGGTCAAGGAAGGTCTTGCTGAGCGCATTCTCAAGCATCTACCACGCTCTTCGAAGAAGGACGACGTCATGTTCGAGAGCCCCATGATTCAGATTCACAAGGACACCCCCGTCTTCGACGGCCAGTTCTCCAACCGTTGTTACTCGGAATCGGTCAAGCAGGCATTCATCAACTTCCGTGCCAAGGCGATCCGTGAGGGTCGCTACGACCCCGAGAGCGATGAGATCCTGACCAACCAGTGGAGTCGCATCATCGTCCACCTGCCATACGCCTTCCAAGGTAAGAGGATGTTCCCTGATGTCTTCCGCCACGACAGGAGGCACCTCCCTATGTGGGCCGAGATAGTTGAGCGGATAGGCCCCGAGCCCATGCCCGAGGACTTCCCAGACACTCCGGATGGGATTGAGGAGTTTGAGCGGGCCAACGACTCGTACCGCAGGCACATCTCGAAGACCGAGGAGTTCAAGCGCTTCGTGGATGAGAGAATCGAGAGGACCACCCGCGCATCAAGCCTAATTGGTAACCAGTACACCGGTTCCATCTTCCTCGCTCTGATGTCGACTATGGAGTCAGACTACATCGAGAATATCGAGATGTCCGGAGAGAGGCTCGGGCTGTGCGGCTACGGCTCGGGTGCGAAGGCCAAGGTCTTCGAGGGCATCGTACAGCCGCAGTGGCGCGAGATTGCCTCGAGGTTCCATCTCTTCGAGCGCCTGTCCGGGCGCCATCCAATCAACAAAACGGTCTACGAGGCTTTGCACCGTGGCTCTCGCAAGCGCTCGGTGGTCAAGCCGAGCGACGAGTTCGCTCTGGTCGGAATCGGAGGCGAGGGCAATCTAGAGGGCCAGCGCGAGTACCGCTGGGTCGAGTAGCCCACTCCGAGAGAATATCTCCTCACTCAGGGGCTATCGAGCGGTTGATTACGATTCTCTGGACCTCTTGTGTGCCTTCGTATATCTGAGTTATCTTGGCATCACGGAAGAAGCGCTCGACTGGGAAGTCGGTCGTGTAGCCGTATCCCCCAAGGACCTGTACCGCCCTCTCAGACACCCACATCGCCGTGTCTCCGGCGAACAGCTTGGCCATGCTGGCCTCCTTGGTGTGTCTGGGCGCTGCATCCTCGTAGTGCCTCTGCTTGGCCCAAGCCGCCTTGTAGACCATCATTCTAGCCGCTTCGGTGCGGGTAGCCATGTCTGCGAGGTAGTTGCCGACGCTCTGGTGGTGGGCAATTGGCTTGCCGAAAGCGACTCGTTCGTGAGCGTAGTTCAATGCCGCTTCATATGCCCCTTGCGCGATTCCGAGAGCCTGGGCAGCGATCCCTATCCTCGAGTTGTCGAGCGCGTTCATGGCTATCGGAAATCCTTCACCTGAGCCCTTGAGGACGTTCTCCACCGGGACCTTGCATTCCTCAAGCAGCAGCGAGCAGGTGTCGCTAGAGCGGATTCCGAGCTTGTCCTCCTTCTTCCCAACAGAGAACCCCTCGAACCCCCTCTCGACGATGAAGGCCGTCGTGCCACCGTGCTTCTTCTGACCGTATTCTGGATGGTCGATGTCCTTGGCGAACAGCACGTAGATGTCGGCGCTGGCACCGTTGGTGACCCACATCTTCTCTCCGTTGAGGACGTAGTGGCTGCCGTCAGCGCTCAGTTTCGCCTTGCATCCGAGTGCCGCGGCGTCGGTGCCCGCGCCGGCCTCAGACAGCGAATAGGCCCCAATCTCGCTTCCGGCGAGTCTAGAGAGGTACTTCTGCTTCTGCTCGTCGTTGCCGTGCAGGGCTATGGTCTTCGAGCATAGTCCGACGTGGACGCAGAACATCACCGAGAATGACGGGTCGACGCGGGCAAGCTCCTCGACGATTATCGCTTCGGAGATGTCGTCGACTGGGCTGCCCCCGCAGTCTTCGGGTATCGTGATACCCTGCAGGCCGGATTGCTCGCAGAAGGTCGCCCATTCCTCGAGGGGGGCCTGCTGCGCCTTGTCACGCTCCAAGCAGGTCGGAGCGAGTACACTCTCAGCGAAATCCCGCACCATCTCGCGGATCATACCCTGTTCCTCGGTCTCGCGGAAATCCATCTCTCTCCCCGTGCGACCGAGGCGGGTTTCGTTGTTAATCCCTCGTGGCTTTCTGAGACATCTACAATCGAATAGTTCAAATTGGTCATCTGAGCGCGCGGTTCGGTACAAACATGTCAGACGGCGACTACTTCGAGTTCAGCATCGCTCACGACCGTAAATACACGCTGGAGCATCTGTGGATTCAAGCCTTGGACGACAAGGCCGAATCAGTGAAGATAGGGATCAGCGAGTTCGTCCGTGCTGAGTACGGCGACATTGTCAGAGTAGTACTCACCCGCCCTGAGGACGATAGCGAGTTCAAGGGTGACTCCGATACCGAGGACAACGATGATGATGCCCCCAGAATCATGGGGAGTGGTGACGAGGTCGGAGTGGAGGATCTGCTGATTACCATCACCACCAGCTACGACGGCGAGATCGAAACGCTTCTGATCAACTCGCCTTTCCCCTGCAAAATTATGGAATTGAATGGGGAGGTCGAGGACAATCCCGATCTGCTCAACGATGACGCCTATGGGGACGGCTGGTGTGTGATAGTCCAGCCACACAAGGACCCCGCGGACGAATTCGACGATGACCAATTCCTCAATCAAGAAGAGTACATCGAGATGCTGAACGAGCTGCCCTAGGGCCAACTGAGTGCTGACCACTCTTCGTAGTCAGAGCCTCTCCAGTCCAATTCATCCAGCACCGATAGGACCTCGTCCTCAGATGACAGGTCCCGCTCGATTTGGATTCTGTGCAGTCGTCCCTTCAGACGCCCCATCTTCGGCCCCGGATCCAATCCGGTTGCAGCAGCCAGCGTATTTCCGTCGATCAGAGGCGCGTTGCCCACTCTGAGAGGACTCAGTGAGGCGAGAGCCTCGGCGAACTCGACGACATCTCGCCCGAGTCCCCGGGAATATACAACGAAAGCACTCTGCCACTCCTCCGGGAGAGCCGCACGGAAGCGCCGAAGCCCACTGATTTCAGTAGACACAGAGGCGTTCCTCGCGTCGTGCAGGAATGCGACCTGGCGCAACGGCTCCTTGGCCATCATGAGGGCGCTGCGCAGTTTGTCTGCGAGCTCACTGCCCTCGGACTGGTCCTCGTTACACAGCAGAGCGAGATTGACCAGAGAGTTGGTACAGAATGACGGTGATGCGGTGCAGGTAATCTCAGTTAGAACATGACTCAGAACACCGTCTTCGTGCATCTGTGAGATTACCGCTCCGGCATTCCTACCTCCAAGAATCCTCTCCATCTCCATCCCGATCCTCTCTCTGGAAACCACATCGAGCATGCCGAGGTTCTCTCTCACAGCAGATCTCAACGAGGGCTCCATGTCGCGTATGCCCTCAGCGGAGTCTAGGAATCGGTACGCCCTCATTATCCGCAGACCGTCTTCACCAAGCCTCTCGCTAGCTATACCGACCGCTCTCAAGACCCCCTCTCGCAGGTCGGAGACGCCGCCGAATGGGTCAATCACACTGCCATCCGAGTCGATGGCCATAGCATTGATCGTGAAGTCTCTCCGGGCCAAGTCATCCTCGATTTTCTGGCCGAACTCGACCATATCGGGCCTCCTGCCGTCGCCGTAGCTACCTTCGCTACGCAACGTGGTCACCTCCCAAGTTCCGTCCGAGACTCCTTCGTCTAGCCGGACGATTACCGTACCGTACTTCTCGCCCACCATGAGGGAGCGCGGAAACAGCTCCTTGACCTTAGCAGGCAGCAGTGTTGTGGCGATGTCCATGTCTGTCTCTCGACGTCCTGAAGCAGCCTCCCTGACCCATCCTCCGACTATCCACGCTTCACCCGCCGAGCGCAACCCGTCCAGCACCAGCCTGTCGGCTTCGCTGAGGCGCTCAGACTCGGGTCCCATGTTGCGCCGACGGCCTTCTGGCCATGATTGCTTCGGGCGTTAGGCATATTGGGAAACAGCCCTTCGGCTCTCTATGAAGGTCGAACTGGTGCCAGTGGAGACCCTGCTGCCGCACGAACAGGTGGAGGACAAACAGGTCGACAAACTGGAGAGGATGACTCTGCGTTGGAAGGCCTACACCAAGCCCCTATTGGTCGATCGGAAGACAGGAACGATACTGGACGGTCACCACCGGGCCGAGGTGGCTCAGAGGATGGAGCTACAGTGTCTGCCGTGCGTACTTGTGGACTATCTGGAGGATGACCGGGTGACACTGACAGTCTGGCCCAACTGCGGGCGGGACACGCTGGAGAAGGAGGAAGTCGTCGAAGCTGCGCTTGCAGGCGAGCTGTTCCCTCCCAAGACATCTAGGCACCTGCTCTCAGATCACCTTCCTCCTATCTCGATTCCTCTGTCTAGGTTGGTCCAGCCAGCAGTAGGGGATTGAACGGCTAAGGCACTAGGTCCTCGTGACCGCCGACCATGTCCGGGTCATCGCCGTCGGGTGAGCCAGGGGTTGCTATCTCGACTGGGAGATACTCGCCGAACAACGGCCACATGGGTCCAAGCCACTCCATCTCCATCAGCAGCAGTTCCATCACCGGGTGCTCGATGATCTCATCCTCGGTAGAGTCCTCATCCAGTACTGGTAGGTTGGGAGGCAGTTCCCTCAGGGAGAGGATGAGCCCCTCGAGCCTGTTTAGGGTCTCCTCTTCGATTTCTACGACCTCGACCATCAGGCCGAGCAGGTCCTCTAGGTGCTCAGCCAGCGAAAAAGGATCCAGAGGAGACCTCTCAGACTCCCCTAGGTCCATCGGACCGAATACCACGCCACCTAGGTCGGTGTCCATCCAAGACTCGCCCTGCCTCTCCCTCTTGAGCAGCCTCTGGTGGACAGGACCTCCGAATGGGCCGAGGACGAAGCCCCCCTCCTCGACCATCGACTCGACCTCGGGGGCCAGTTCCCTCACAGCCCCCGTGACAAGCACCCTGTCGACCCGTCTGCTGAGGTCCGCCCAACCCTCAAGGGCATCAGGTGGGAGGGCCCTCAGCAGGCCCATCGAGTTGTGAAGCTCCAGTCTCTCGCTGGTGTGCTGCAGGACTTCGGCGTGAGGCTCGATGATAGTCACCGCTCCACCCGGCCCGAGCATACAATCGAGGAGCGAAGCGAGATAGCCCCCCTTAGAGCCCAGCAGCAGAACGTGTTGACCCTCTCTAATCTCGAGGTGGTGCAGCAGGGTTGCGACCATGTGAGGGGCGGAGATGGTCTTGGCCGCGCCGCTCTCGGTGACTAGGAAGGGGACCGGCCTGTCCATCAGGAACAGTTCCGTATCGTGGTCCGTGAAATCTCCCGGGTCAACAGACCTCATCGCTTCGGCGATGCTGTCATCGACTGGAACTCCTGCGGCCCTGAGCCGTTCGACCAAGTCGGAAATACCCTCCACGCCCACTCCTCTGCACTCCCATTCCGCCGCAGAGGATTTGAACACAGCGCTTCTGCGCTCTCATAGGGTCCGTGGTCTAGGGGTTATGACGTCGCTCTTACAAAGCGAAGATCGCAGGTTCAATTCCTGCCGGACCCACCATCCATAAAATGACGTCAGGTGCCAGCAATCGCTCTACTGAGTCCCAATTCAGTCGAGAGGTACGAGTGAAACTCTCAAGAGTGTCGGCCATGGCCGGTGAACGTGGTCGAAGAGACTGCGGGACTGGCTTCCCGAGTGACCCGCCGACTTCGCATGCGAGGTTGGACCGTTTCGACTGCAGAATCGTGCACAGGGGGGCTGTTGGCATCGCTGATTACGGACATCTCCGGGGCTTCTGATTGGTTCAAGCAGGGATGGGTGGTCTACTCCAACGAGTCCAAGATGCGCGAGCTTGGTGTCGAGAAGAAGGCGTTCGACGAAGGCGAGGCCGGGGCTGTTTCGCACGAGGTCGCAATACAGATGGCCAAGGGAGCGCGCTACCAGTCCGACTCAGATGTGGCAATCTCCATCACCGGAATCGCCGGACCGGGAGGAGCGACCCCGGACAAGGAAATCGGCAGGGTGCACGTGGCAGTGGTCACTGAGGACTACTTCCTAGTCAGGAGGATGGACTTCGGTGAGAACGACAGGCTGGACAACAAGCGCTCTTTCGCCGCCTTCGCACTCAGGCTGGCCCTTGAGGCCTTGGACAGAGTGGAAGAGGGCGAGGAGAAGGCGTCCGAGGCATCCAACGGGCAGCCCGAGGGTGCTGAGATAGACACTTCCGAGCTCGACCCGTCTGACGAGGAGTGGGAGGGCAGCATGAGCTGGCAAGCCACCAAGAAGACGGTGGCCGAGGAGATCTCCGAGGTCGACCTCGCTTCACTCACAGACTGGGACGACTGAATCGGTGCCTAAGGCACCGAACGAGGTATTGCAGCGATATCATCATGAGCGTCCCCGGCACACCCGCTGAGGATGGCCGATGAGGAATGGGCGGAACGGCAGCGTCAACTGACCGCCGCGGGACTGCTCGTGCTGGGCAAGGCGGCACAGAGTAGGATTCAGCGCCTCTCCGACATCTCCTCCTTGATTGAAGCCGCCCAGAGGTCGAATGTGACGATGCTCAATGAGAGAGCGGTGGAGGAGATGCTGACTCTGGTCCCGACTGAGGAGACCATCGATGCACCTCCCAGCATCCCGAGGTCCGAACAGGCCACTCTGCCAAATCCGGAGAGCCAATCCACCTTCGGCCGGACATTGGCACCCGTCGGCACCCAGGTGCTCGCCCCTCCGGTGCGTCGCCACGGCCTCGATCACTACAGCCTCGATGACTTCCCCATGTTGGCCAAGGACGTCGACGCGGAGATCGAGATCCACTTCGACATAACCGGGCGCTCGATGACCGAGGGGAAGATGCAGGACATCCGATCCTGCTTCTCCGACAGGCTCCGTCAGATTCGCCAGATGATGATTTCTGGCCGGGCGCTGCCGCGCCGCCCAATAAGTGTCTCAGAGGCATGGCGCAACAGGCAGCGCTACTCGAGCAGGGACTACGAGGTCACTCTGGTTGGCCTTGTCAGCACCGAGGGCTGGGCTAGGACTGGTACACTGAAATTCGACATCGAAGACGAGACGATGGAAGTCCGGTGCCTGCTCAAGCCCCCATCCGGGGCTTCCAGCCTACACCCAGCTCTCGACGGCCTGATGAACGATGACGTGGTCGGGGTCAGTGGTTACTTCCTGATAGGCGAAGGTGACCCGAGATTCTTCGTCAGTGACATCCACATGCCCCCATTGGGCAGGCACTCCAAGGCCGCGGCAAGCGAGGCCGAGGCCGTCTCAGCGGCCTTCCTGTCTGATGTCCATGTCGGCAGCAAGACCTTCCTAGCACCGCAGTGGGAGAAGATGATCGAGTGGTTCAGGACAGACCCCCTAGCTCGAACTGTGAAGTACTTCGTGCTGAGCGGCGATGGGGTCGATGGGGTGGGAATCTACCCTGGTCAGGAGCGTCACCTCGCCATCAAGGATCTGTTCAACCAGTACGGCGAGCTGGCTAGACTGCTCGAGGGCCTGCCTGACTGGGTGGATCTGATGATTCTGCCAGGCAACCACGATGCAGTCCGCCCGGCGGAGCCGCAGCCGGCATTGGACCCCGAGGTCCAGCAGGAATACTCGGACGCCGTGTTCGTCGGTAATCCGTGCGACTTCAGTCTACACGGCGTCCGCGTGCTGTCGTACCACGGCAAGAGCATCGACGATTTCGTCGCAGGTTTGCGCTCGGTCACCTACTCATCGCCCGAACTGGCGATGAGGGCGATGATGGAACGGCGTCACCTCGCCCCGTCGTGGGGAGGCAAGACACCGCTCTCGCCCGAGCCGGAGGACCGCATGGTCATCTCGACTGTCCCTGACATCTTCGTGACTGGACATGTGCACGGGCACTATGTCGGTAACCACAAGGGCACCACGATGGTTCACAGTTCGACATGGCAGGACCAGACCGACTACCAGCGCATGCTGGGGTTCCAGCCCAAGCCCTGCATTCTGACTATCGTCAACCTACACACGCACGCCACCGCCTCAATCCCCTTCGCCTGAATCCGGAAAGACCTCGCCGTCATACAGATGCACCCACAGACCGCGCAGGTCATCGCCCTCCACTACTGGCACCCCCGCCTCCGTGAAGGCGTCAACTGCTCTCTGTCTGGCCGGATTGAAGCCGATGAACCGCGAGTCGGGTATCATCATCGACAGATCCGTGCTGGAATCTCCCACTGAGACGATCTGCGATGGGTCGAGCCCTTCGATTCTGGCTAGCTTCTCCACCAGCAGTCCCTTCTCGTGCGAGTTCACTCGCGTGGGCGCTGGTCCGATCAACCAACCGTCATTGTCCCACTCGAAGCCATTGGCCACCCAGTCGTCGACCTTGAGCATGGCCGCTATGGCCGCCACGAAGACATCGACGCCCGCGGAGACTATGGCCACGAACACTCCCCTCGCCTGCAACTCACGCACGACATCGCGCGCCCCGGCCATCAGGGTAATGCCGGAGTAGCATCTTACGATCTCGTCACGGTGAATGCGCGGTTGTACCGTGGTCCACAGGCGGATGTCATCGGCCATGAACTCATCATCGCTGATCTCGCGATTCAGAAAGCGCTCCAGCGTCTCGAGATTCTCGGTTCCGAAGTGGTCGTGAATGTTCTGCCATGAGGAGCCGTTGTCGGTGAGCACGCCGTCGCAGTCGAAGACCACTGCCCTGACACTGCTCATCGCCCCTTCGCGGCGCATGGGCGGTATAGTCCCTGCGAGGGAGATGGGTTGATGGGCGCCGCTGATCTCGGATACGCATGACTGGCACAGGCAGGGCTGTCAAGGTCAGGATGCTGTTCTTTGGGCCGCTGGCCGAGAGGCTGGGGGAGCGCGAGATCGAGGTCGCTCTCGAGCAGGGGACAACTGCCGAGCAGTTGATTGACAGGTTCGAGCTCTCGGAATACCTTGATTCGGGGCTCAGGGTGGCTATCGACGGTCATATAGGGGCTTCACTCGATACTCCTCTTGCCGATTCTTCCGAGGTAGCCTTCCTCCCTCCTGTTTCTGGCGGTTGACGGACTACCGAGCCGAAGCATTTGAACGAGAACACTCTCACCTAGGGATGATAGCATGGCAATAGGGACCACAGAGATGGCGATTCTAATTGGAGTCGCAGTACTGTTCTTCGGCGCCAAGAGGATACCAGAGTTGGCTCGCAGTCTAGGATTGGCCAAGGGCGAGTATGAAATGGCTGTGAGCGAGGTCAGAAGCCCATCCGAAGCCGAGCGCGATATGGACAGAGGCGGCATGACCGAGGATGTCGCTGACGAGGCCGAATGATCAGTCCCTCTTGCGACTGAGTCTGAGGGCGGAGCCACAATCGACGCAGTCCCCCAACTCTCGATTCGGACTGGGCGCGTCAGGCGTAGGTAGCACTGCTCCGCATCCGATGCAGCGAAGCTCCCAAGACCACAGTGAGCTGATTCCCTCCATGGCCACAGAGAGCCAGGGTACTCCGCCCCTCTCACATAGGTTCTGCAGTCTGTAGTCGTCAGTGACCAGTGTGGCTACCCTCTCGATGGCCAGCGCCAGCAGTTCGAGATCGACAGGAGACAGGCCCGCCATGTCGCCAGTATTCGTAGCAATGTCGCTGGCGCGAGCGAGAGCCGTCGGGCCCGGCGTGACCCACTCCATACCCGCTGCGTCGAGCAACATCTCCCGATCGGGCGATATCCGGGACAGTTCGGCCCTCTGCGAGGGGACAACGAGACTGCCACGCATCCTCTCAAGGGGCCACGCGATTAGCGCGGCGGTGTCCAAGACCTCGCCTGCCGACATGCCCGGGCGTAGGCTGGGTGCGCTTTCAGGGGTCGCCTCCGCGCCTAGTCGGTGTCCGCAGAAAGCAACGTTCATGCCGAAAAGGAGGGACGAAGGTGCGTGTTAGGGGGCATCACCGACTCAATTATCGAATGGGCGGGGGAATGGGGCCTACTGGGTCTCGCTGTCGTATCGGCCTCCGAGGCAGCCCTCCAGCCAGCACCGCCCGACTTGCTGGTCATCCCCATGGTCCTAGGGGCCGACAGCTCCCTCGATATCCTAGCCATCGTCCTGGTCGCTACCATCTCAAGCGTGGCCGGGGCAGTAGGGGGCTATGGAATCGGTGTCTACGCCGGTAGGCCGATACTCGAGCGCTTCGCCAGCGATGCCACAGTTGCCAGACTTGATGCCCTGATGGTCAGGTACGGATCCGCTGGTATCTTCCTCGCCGCAGTCTCTCCAATACCTTACAAGGCACTGGCATGGGCCGCGGGAGCCGGCAGGATGGATCTCAGGCTGTTCATCGCGGCAGGTCTGTTCGGCCGAGGGATAAGGTTTGGAATGGAAGGCCTAGTGCTGGGGATATGGGGTGCTGAGTTCCTCGTTCTGATTGAGAATCCGCTCGCTTGGCTGGCCGGCGGAATAGTCGGTCTGGCGCTGTTCATACCTGTGATGGGCTGGTGGACGGGTCTAGCGGAAGCAACCGACAGCGAGTAACGAATCCTGACAAACGCGACAACCCACGACCCTTAACCCCTGCAATCGTCTCCGATTTCACATGACAAGGGCGCCAGCGAGTACCACTCGCACGGTTTCCGTCGTTGCTATGCTGACCATCCTGCTAGTCGTTTCCTCGCCCTCCGTAGCGGCCGATCAAGAGGCTACGTGGGTGCGCACCTCCCCGGGAGTGTGGGTGCTGGAGGACTCTCAGGGCATGTTGCACGAGCCGCAGCCCGAGGCAGGGCTGTTCCTCAGTCCGGTCGAGGGCCGCACGGTAGGGGTCGCCCTAGCTCAGACCTTGGACGAGATCTGGTCGATAGACGACATCTGGTTCGTCCAGTCCGGAGATCAGGGTCCCGTGGATGCTGGGCAGCAGTCAGAAGATGGACGACTCGTTCTCTCACTACCAGCGGTGCCATATGCCTCCGCATTCCTCGCAGTCGTTCTGCTCTCTCTCGCCCTAGTTTCAGCGGGAGACGAGCCGACAAGGGCGAAGATGGCCAGATCCATGGGGCGCTTCTCGCAACTCAGGGTCACCGAGGGCACAGGCACGCTGGCTGGGAGTTACCAGAGGGGGCGCCTCGAGGGTTTCCTGACCGCACATCCCGGCTGCCATCTCTCAGGCATCATCCGTGCTCTGGAGATGGGCAACCACCAGGCCGTGCACCACCTCCGAGTCCTCGAGAACGAGGACCGTGTGTGGTGCAGGCGTGACGGCCGCCTGCTTCGTTACTACACCTCGGCCGTCGACCGTGCTGCGGAACTATCGAATCTACCACGGCCTGTTGATGCCAACCAGCTCAGCGATGTGGCTCTGATGGTGCTCCGCTCGATTGCTGAGCAGGAGGAGGGGCACCCCTCTCCGACTCAGAGAGAACTTGCATCAAGGTTGGAGACCAGCCAGCAACTGGTGAGCCACCATCTCAAACGGCTCGAGTCGCAGGGGCTAATCTCTCGCAGGAGGAGAGGACTGCGGACCAATCGCGAGCTAACCGACGAGGGCATGAGGCTGTGGGCGACTCTCGTCGAACCCCTGTCATCGAGTCCTTGACAAATCCAATGACCCACTTTCCTTTAAGGTGCTAGAAGACGCCCTCTGGCCAATGTACAAGACTGCCCCAGACAGAAACGCCCGACGCCGAATCCAGACCGGCCTGTTCCTAGTGGCCCTGATGCTGGGCTCAGGGTGCCTCGGTGCCACCGATGAGATCGTCGAGCAGCCCGAGCCCTCAGTGGTGACCGTCAGTGTGGTAATCGAGGGCTCACCGACCACTGCCAGCGACCTGATTATCGCCAACGCCATCATCGAGGAGGGTACAGCCCCCTACATCGCCAACTGGCGTCTCGACGGTGTGCTCGTCCAGACCTCCAACAGTCTGACCTACGACGCTGGCTTCCTCTCCGTCGGGACTCACACCATCGAGGTAGAGCTGACTGATTCCATGGGTGCCTCTGCCGTGTCAGCGGTCATCTTCACGCTGCTTGAGCCCAACAGAGCGCCCACAGTCTCACTCGAGCTCCCCTCCGAGGGCGTCGCGGGAGTTCCCGTTGCTTGGTCCGTGGCTGCTGCAGACCCTGACGGTGATGTTCTGGTTGTTGAGGTGGACTTCTCAGATGGGACCACTCTACGTGACCTCTCGGGTCAGCACATCTGGGGCGAGCCGGGCACCTACTCGGTGCGCGTCTCGGCCACTGACCCTTCGGGTTTCCTAGCCGCTGCTCAGGGGTCGATAAGAATCGACGACGCGGAAGCCCCCTCGCTAACCGTGTCGACCAGCCCCTCTCCACAGGGACGCATCCACCTCAATCTGGCCAGTGAACTCAGCATCTCTACTGTAGCGGAGGATCCACTCGGTCCGGTTTCGATATCGATTGACTGGGGCGACGGCTCCACATCCGACCCGGCTCTGGCCGAGGAGTCGCACCAGTACTCCGAGGAAGACATCTACGTGGTCCGCGTGACTGCCACTGGACCCACCGGGATATCTACCGAGCGCGTGTTCCACATCGAAGTGGTATCTGTTGCTGACGACCTCGAGGCCGCGCAGCTCCAAGAGGAGTTGGAGGGTGAGGCTGAGGAGCAGTTGGAGAATGAGGTCGAGCAGGAACTCGACTCCGACGGCGACGGCACTGTCGACGAGGTCACGGAGGCGCAGGGAGACTCCGAGTACGACTGGCAGTCGGACTTCGACCCCGACGGCGACGGCTACTATGACGACGATCAAGAGGTCGATGACTGGGTCTCCACCGACGAGGAATCGGTGCGCGACGAGGTCGGTGACGAGGAGGCGACCGACACTATCCCGAGCGACCCTCTGATGATTGAGAGCAGCGTCGTCAACGAGGGCGAGGGGCCCTCCGAGGATGAACTCGCCCCGATTCCCTTCGACAACGAAGCCAATATCGAGATCGTCAACCCGGTTTTCAACGAGGCGTGGGGCGATGTGGATGACGCCTCGATGCAGGAGCAGACCTACTCGCGCTCGATCTCACAGGTCACTGCCACCTGGTGGAACGACAGCTTTTGGGAGGACTGGGACAACGACGGCGTGGCCGAGACTCTGTGTCACAGTACAATGGGGGTGTTCTGGTTCGACTCGGATGGTATCCCCGGGCCGGAACGCATCATTCTGGTGCGCACCAAGCAGTGTTCGCACGACCGGGATGGGGACGGCCATGACGACCTATTCTTCACCCGCTTCAGGGGCCTCGACCTAGTCGATCAGAACTCCGACGGCATACCAGAGCGCCACGACGTCCTGACTAGGACCGTGTGGACCTGGGACAATGGTACCTATGAGGACGTCAACATACACCTCTTCGCCCACGCTCGAACTGATGTTGACCAAGACGGCAACCTCGAGCGCAGAGTGGTTCTGAACCGAGACCAGAGGATGGTCGACCAGGGCATTGGTTCGGTTCTGACGGCGTACTTCTCGCACTCCCGACTCATCCTAAGGGTCGACAGCAACGACGACGGCACCCCAGAGCGCTGGATGGCCATAGACCACACCTCATGGGTCTGGGATCCCACCGAGGACGGTAACGCCGATCGCCATCGCGACAATCTACGCGCGGTGGTCACGAGAGACACGGACTCAGACGGCAGCGTCGATGTGGTTCGCGCGCTACACCAGAACACCGTCCAGTTCGACAACGACTCTAACGGCGTCGTCGAGTTACAGTGGACATGGCGAGCTGGGGTCCTGAAGGTCGACACCGACCACGATGGCGACCTCGACTACACTGCCCGGATGCGAGGATGGCATCAGCACTGGGACTGGGGGATGGTCGAGTACCACATCCACCGATTTTCCCTGACCCGTATGATCGACGATGATGCCGATGGGATACTGGAGTGGAAGCAGCGCACCATCCATATGTCTAACGCGACAGACTGGGACTTCGACCACCATCTTGAGCAGCGTGAGTCATACACTGCTACCCTGACGTGGTGGGACTCCAACGAGGACGGTTACGAGGAGCACATCTTCAGGCGGGTCCGAGAAACCTCCTATCTGGATCAGCACGCCCATGGCTGGACCTTCCAGACCGAGGAGACGCGCTCGATGGAGGTGTGGCGCAACTCGTTGCACCAGCCTCATAGAATTCGCATCGTGGTCAATGAGCTGACTTCGTGGGACAACAACTCAGACGGCAGTCCCGACACCTACCACTACCTGAGCCGGACCTGGCAGGCAACTGACACCGACAATGACAGCTTCCTCAACCGTAGGGTGTTCCACCGTCACTACATGGGGCAGAGGGACGACAACGCTGACGGTAACGTGACTTCCGCGGTCAATTCCAACATCTGGCACGCGAGGAACCTCTCCCTCTCGTCCAGTGGCAGCATCGAGGTTCTGCAGGAGGCTTACCTGTCGCATAACGTGCTTGAGTGGAACATCAACCCGCAGGGCCACGCCTACTATACCAACAGCACCTGGGTCGGCTTCCAGATTGACTATGTCGCCGGGACATCACAGGGCATCACCGTCACGGTGATTACCGTGGATTCCAATCAGGACGGCACGCCCGAATCGCAGACCATCACCACCGCAGGATCGGGCAACCCTCCGTGACGAATCGTTATGGGGGGGGCGTCTGTCGACACCTCGTCGCTCCTGTGGTGTAGCACGGCCCATCATTCCGGGTTTTCATCCCGGCGACTCGGGTTCGAATCCCGACAGGAGCACCAATCATTCCACTTCATGGACATCCGTAGGAATGCCTCTGGAAGTTGCCTGTTCGATTACTATCCTCGTCCACTTGCTAGTCGGAGATGGCATCGCTAGGATGTGTGAGGCCCCACTCAGGATCTTCTCGGTCAGGGTGTTAGCGGCTTCGCCCCTGCCCCTGTCAAACAGGCTCCTACTGGGGTCACCCCACTCCTCGGAGAACACCGCTATCGGAACCGAGTTGTTGTCGGCCCAGCGCTCGGCCATGTAGTCGACGCCGCTCGCACCGCCGACGATAATCAGGTCCGGGTAGCCGTTCTTGCCGACCCATGACTCGACAGTGTCCTCGAAGACCATGAAGTCGTAGAACCTACTAGATCCGACGATAGCGAGATTGATGATTGCACCGTCTCGATTGATGTCAAGGCCACCCACCCGCTCGACCACGTCCTGTCCTGTAGGCTCCGCCATGTGCGTGCCGCATGGGGGTGTGTAACAATAAATGTCCGCAAGTGGAGTGCGAATCACTCGTTTTCACGCTGTTTTCTCCTGCTCAGGAAGAAGACAAGAAGAAATCCGGACAGAATCACCGGAATGTTATGTTCGGGCGCGAGTTGATATCGGACCGTCCGTTCGAAATGACCGAGGAACAGCAATGGCTCTGGATATCGAGGCTATACGAGCCGATTTCCCGATTCTGGGGCGCACACTGCCTAATGGCAAGAAACTCGTCTACTTCGACAACGCTGCGACCTCGCAGAAGCCGCAGTGCGTCATCGACGCCATGTCCCGCTACTACGAGGAGTACAACTCCAACGCCCACCGCGCCAATCACACTCTCGCAGACGAGGCCACCACCGCTCTCGAGAGCGCCCGCGAGCGAATCTCGTCCTACTTTGGAACTTCGCCAGATCAGATGATCTACACCAGTGGCGCCACCGAGGCAATCAACCTAGTCGCCTACGGCTGGGCGAGGGAGAACCTCGGCGAGGGGGACGTTGTGGTCTTGACCGAGATGGAGCATCACGCTGACATCGTGCCGTGGCAGCAGCTCTCGATTGACAAGGGCGTGGAGGTCAGGTACGTGCCGATAGATACCGATTCCTTCACTCTTGACATGGAGGCCTTCGAAGTGGCGCTGGAGGGCGCCTCGCTGGTCTGCGTTGTCCACATCAGCAATGTCCTAGGGGTACGCAATCCCATTGAGGACATCGTCGAGATGTCGCACTCCGTCGGTTCGCGTGTGTTGATTGACTGCGCCCAGGGAGCGCCGCACGAGACAATCGACTTCGACTCCCTCGGAGCTGACTTCGTCGCCATCTCGGCTCACAAAATGGCCGGTCCTACAGGAATCGGGTGCATACTGGTGAAGCGAGACGCGATGGCCGAGATGGGGCCGTTCATGACCGGTGGCTCGATGATCAAGCGAGTCACTACCGAGGGCTCGACTTTCCAAGAGGGCCACGCCATGTTTGAGACGGGAACACCCCGGATTGCCGAGGCGATAGGATGGGGGGCCGCTGTGGAGTGGCTAGATCAGTTCGACATGAGGGAGGTCCACAATCACATCAACGACATCGCTTCGTGGACTGCGGCTCAGATGCGGGATATCCCAGGAATCAAAATCTACGGCGACCCCGAGAGAGAGGACAGCAGCGGGGCAGTCTCATTCTTGCATGAGAGCATCCAGTCTCAGGACCTTGCACTGCTTCTCGATGAGGGGGGCTTTGCAGTCAGGACCGGACATCACTGTGCCCAGCCCCTGATGGATGCACTGGGGGTGCCTTCGACAAACCGTGCCTCGTTCTGGATTTACAATACTATGGGAGAGGCGGAGTCCTTCGTGGAGTACCTCAGCCAAGTGGTAGAGAGATTCGCCTGACAGGCTAGTCACGTTCAAGGCTGGCCTCTAGGACGCGGTGGCATGACTGGGAGCAGGAAGTGGCCCGAGCACCTCGACCCTGTGGTCGAGGAGTTCCGCGCCTGTTTCGACGCGATGGAGCGCTACGAGCTTCTGTTCGGCTATGCCAAGCGGCATCCGTCGGCGCTCCCTCAGGAGGAGTGGACGGATGACAATCAAGTCCATGGCTGCCAGTCCAGGGCACACGTCATCTGCTCTGTCGATGATAACGGGGGGTTCCTGCTGCGAGGGGGCGCTGACGCCCAGATAGTGCAGGGCCTGATGGCGGTGACGGCGATTGCCGTCAATGGCATGGATCCATCTGAGGTGGCTGAGATGGAACCTGACTACGCCGAGGCAATGGGCATCCGTTCCTCTCTCACCCCGAGCAGGGCCAACGGCTTCCTGAACATGTTCAAACGGGTCCGCGAGGAGGCTGCCCTGCTTCTGTGAGGTTCCACTATGGTAGAAGAGGCCGAGATTATGCAGTCCTTGAGGGATGTAGAGGATCCTGAGATGAAGATGTCAATCGTCGAACTGGGTCTGATATACGCTGTCAGGGTCGAGGAGGGCGACGAGGGAGTCCATGCGGAGATCGACATGACCCTGACCAGTCCAGGTTGCCCGGTAGCTCCTGAAATCATGGCTGCAGTGCATCGCTCAGCACTGGCCACAGAGGGAGTGGACAGCGTCCACGTAAACCTCACATTCTCTCCGCCTTGGGACCCCCGAGTCCACGCCAGCGAGGACGCGAGGTTCGATTTGGGCGTGTTCTAGGCGGACTCGGCCGCGCTCACGGTGTTGGCCATCAGCATGGCGATGGTCATGGGACCGACTCCTCCGGGGACCGGGGTCATCCAGCCAGCGACATCGCCGACTCCTGGGTCGACATCCCCTGCAAGTCCGCCGTCTTCCGCTCTTGAGATACCGACATCGACGACGAAGGCTCCGGGCTTGATCCAATCCGCTTTCACAGTATGAGGCCTACCGATAGCGGCCACTA
>CAZSPJ010000004.1:0-31653 GCA_964608795.1 uncultured Candidatus Poseidoniales archaeon
CATAACCTCCCATCAGGCATCAACTCCTGTCGATTTGGCGTCGTCTGACATGGCACTGAGTTGATCACGGGCTGCGACGATACCGTCGAACTCCCCGTCTATCCAAATTCTGCCGTTGTCGGCGACTATGATTCTGCAATCGGTTTCCTCCTTTAGCTGGCGCAGGGCCTTTCCTCCCTTGCCTATGAGTCGTCCGAGTAAATGCGGGTCGACCTGCTCAATGTTACCTGAGCGGATCTTTCGCAGACCCATGCCCTTCATGGTGACTACACTGGAATGGGTTTCCTCGACCTCCTGTACCCTACACAGCACGGCCTCGCCGATATCCATGAGACTCCTGGTCCCGCCGAATGCGGCCTTACCGGGTCCGAGGCTCATCGGCAATATCGCGTTGAATGGGGCTCCGATGTCGATGAACCAGATGTTGTTGGTGCATCCCTCTACGTAGCCGATGACCAGATCGCTCGGTCGTGGTATGTAGGCCGTTCGAAGCGGCTCTATGGCAATCTCAGTGCCGTTATCGTTCACTCTTCCATGCTTCGTCGCACGCAGCCGCCCGTCCATTTCTAGGACGCCATGGCCGGCTTCGTGGCCCTCAGATTCTCCGAGATCCTCTCCCGGTGCGACGAGCAGGGAAGCCCGTCCTTGGTTTCGCGGTCCGCCCGCGTCATTGCTAACACTCATGTTATCTGGCCGCGCGACCCGCCCATCCTTCATAACCGTGATGCAAACACCTTCGGTGCGCCTCAGTCTATTTCCCTAACTTCTACCTCTGAAGAGCGGTTAGCCACTCTACTGATAATCTCGTTCTTCATGCCTCCGGGGACCTCGACGACACAGGCCCACGAACCGTCTGAAAGCCACTGGTCCTTCTGCATGGAATCGCGTAGTAGATTACTGACTCCGCCGTAATCCTTGCCTGGTACTTTGAAAGCCAGTTTGATGGTGATGAACTGAAGTGGGATGATCGGTTTCAGAATATTCACCGCGTCTTGCACCTGACGCTCGACAGAAAGGAACGGGTCGGGTTTGAATCGTGCTTCCTGTAGGGCGTTCTCGATTCTGGCCGGGGGATGTGGAAGCTTGGTCTTGGGATCTGTCGCAGTCATCGCTATCTCGCTGACTATCTGCTTCATCCTCTCATCCACCATATGCCTCCTCTGAGCTGTCGTGAGTTGAATTGATCCATCCCTGAGAATCCTATCCACGCACGTGGCCAAATCAGTACTTCCGAACACCCTCTCAAGGGCTTCAGATGTGGGCCTGTCACCAGCCTTGGCATCAGACCACACTTCGTCTATCGCTAGTAGATCCGTCAGATTGACGGAATCTGAATCCTCCTTCCAACTCTCTACTAAATCAGGATCGACTAGAATCTCGTATCTCGAACCGCCCTTCTCGAGGCGGGCCAGTACGGCGTCGTCTAGGCTGACCATGTTACGGCAAAGGGGGGTCGCCCTTAGAGGGATGACCTCAAGATATCTTCTCGAGGTGCTTCAGGGTGATTTCGTGTTCCAGCTTGTGGTAGCCTTCGGAGTTGACGACTGCAATCTCAACTGTGTCAGAATTGAGGTCGTCCTCCAATGACTCCCTCAGTGCTTCCAGGCCCAACTTGATGGCTGCGTTCTGAGTCATGTTCGCCTTCCAGCTCGTCTCGAAGCGATCAATGACCGCGGATCGGCCCCTGCCAATTGCTCCTGCTTGGTACGACTGGTAAGCACCAGAGGGGTCGGTCTCGAACAAGTGAATTCCCTCATCGTCGATCCCGGCTATCAGTAGAGCGGTTCCGAACGGGCGGGCACCGCCGTACTGGGTGAACGACTGCTTGTGATCGCACATCTTCTTGACTAGGGATGTGACAGCTATCGAGTCACCGTATGTCATTCGGTTGACTTGGCACTGCACGCGGGCACGATCGACGAGCTGCCTAGCGTCGGCAACCAACCCAGACGTGGTTATTCCGATGTGGTCGTCGATCTGGTACATCTTCTCAATCGAATCAGCTATCACCAGCTTGCTGGAAATCCTCTTGTCGACTATCAGTATGACGCCATCGCGGTACTTCAGACCCACCGTCGTGGTGCCCCGCTTGACCGATTCACGGGCGTATTCTACCTGATACAGCCTACCGTCAGGCGAGAAGGTAGAGACTCCTGAGTCATATCCGCGTCCGCTGGGCTGCATGGTCAACGAGATGAAGCCAAGACGGAGTCTTATGAATCTTGGTCGGATGGAGTCTTGTGCATCGCGGCATTCTTGGTGGTGAAGCGCCACGCAGGACCATGCGAGTTGCTGTTCTGGCCTCTGCTGGGAAGGACTCGGCATATGCTGCATGGTGGGCCACGATGAGGGGCTGGGAAGTGGAGTGTCTCGTTACCGTCAACGTTACAGGAGATGATTCGATGATGTTCCAACTGAATGGGACGGTTGTTGCGGCCCTCCAAGCTGCTTCGATGAGGGTGCCGTGGCTTCCCGTACTGAGTGGCGGAGAAGAGGAGTCTGAGATCTTAGAACTTGAAGCAGCGCTCCGAGGGAATAGCGATAATCAAGCCGCCTTCGTTGAATCGTGGCCCGATGACTGGGAGTTGCCTGATCACCTCAAGATTAGGGTAGGAGCTCCTGACATAGACGCGCTTGTGGTGGGTGCTCTTCGCTCCGACTACCAGAAGACGAGGGTGGACAGGATGTGTGAGCGCCTCGGCATAATCTCCTACAGCCCACTCTGGCACCATGGATCGAGAGAGCACATGCGCTCTCTCGTCGAGCACGGCTTCGATGTCCGAATAGCCTCTGTGTCATCCGAGGGGCTGGGCGAGATGTGGCTCGGAAGGAAGGTGGATGACGAATCGCTGTCCGAATTGACAGAACTGGCAGAGGCACACCGATTCAACTTGGATGGCGAAGGGGGCGAGTTTGAGACTGTCGTGCTAGCGGCACCGCATATGCGTGAACCGATAGAATGCAGTGCTGAAAGCCTGTGGGATGGTACAAGAGGGGTTTGGAGAGTGGTATCTGCCGGTTTAGCCCCCATGCGCTAGCCTCAAACAGGGGACTAGGGTCGGCTGGTCACGGGGAAGGCCGTGTCAGTATCGCCGCTCGACTATCGATACGGTCGTGACGAGGCCAAGCACATCTGGTCCAGAGAAGGTCGCCACGCCCGCCAATTGGAGGTCGAGCGAGCTCTGGTGTGGGCTCACTGCCAGCTAGGCAAGGTGAGCGCCGAGGACTATGACAGAATCGCGGACATCGCCGACCCAGGTATAGTCACCGCGGACCGAGTAGACGAGATAGAGGCAGAGACCAAGCACGATATCATGGCGCTCACCAAAGCGATGGCTGAGGCCGCTGGAGAAGCTGGTTGGTGCATCCACCTTGGTGCCACGAGCAACGATATCGTCGATTCCGCTGTTGCACTGCAGATCAAGGACAGCATCACGATGCAAGTTGATGCGCTCAAGAAACTGATTGGGACCATGTGCGCTATCGCTGAACGAGAGCGAGACACGGTGATGCTAGGGCGGACTCATGGGCAAGCTGCTGTACCAATCACATTCGGCCTGAAAGTGGCAGTGTGGGTCGATGAGTTCGCCAGACACCTAGAGAGGCTCGGCGAACTAGCTTCCCGTGCCACCACGGGCAAATTCATGGGAGCTGTTGGGACCGGTGCAGCTCAGGGTGAGCAAGCGTTCGAGTTGCAGAGCCTCATCATGGGCGAGTTGGGGCTCGGAACTCCCGTAGCAACAACCCAAGTCGTCGGTCGCGACCGTTACATAGAGTGGGTGGGATGGATGGCCAATGTCGCGACCAGCGTTGAGAAGGTCCTGCAAGAAGTCAGGAACCTGCAGAGAAGCGAGATCGCAGAAGTCGCTGAGGCCTTTGATGCAGACAAGCAGGTAGGCTCCTCTACCATGGCGCACAAGCGCAATCCGATTACTGCTGAGAATGCATGTGGACTGGCTAGGATAGTGCGCTCGATGATTGTGCCTTCGTACGAGAACGCATTGCTGTGGCATGAGAGGGATCTAGCAAACTCCTCAGCCGAGAGATTCACCCTGTCCCATGCAATGATTCTCCTAGATGATATCTTGGCCAAGTCAGATCGGGTACTATCCAATCTGGTAATCGATGCTGATAGGATGCGCACCAACATAGATGCTCAGAAGGGGTTGGTCATGGCCGAGAAAGTAATGCTGGAGCTTGTTGACAGGGGCATTGCCAGAGATGATGCTCATGAGATGATGAGGAGGGCTTCAATGGAAGCGCTCTCCAGTGACGAGGGATTGGAGGCTGTATGCGCTCGTGACAGCGGTATATCAGATGTCTTCGACTCTGCCGAACTGAGTAATCTATTCCAACCAGAGGGGCACTTAGGACACAGCGGGCGGATTGTTGACGAAGCGGTTGCTAGAGCGCGAACGCTATTGAGTTAGAGTGCCATCAACAGTAGTAGGACCAATCCTGTCAGCGAAGCGAAGACGCCGAGCAGCATGATCATGGCATGAGGGCCGTACTGGTTGGCGTCATTCAAAGCGACATCGAGGAACCCGTCTTCAGATATGGCCTCCATCATCCCTGCCTCGGACTCCTCGAAGTCCGGAGGTGGGCGTCGTGGTATCCTCTCATGTTGCTCTGCCACAACGGGGCGACCGTATGGCATTGTATAGCATTCACGATTGAATCAACAGTATGGAGGGAGAATGTGAAGGGGTTCACTCGTCCACGTCAGCACCATAGCGGTCAAGGAGTCTATCGAACTCTTCCAGCGCCTCCTTGTCGGCTGAGATCAGTGCATTGGGGTCCCTTGCTGAACCTGTGTAATCGGAGTCATCTTCCGAAGTTCCTCCAGCTCGTCTTCTTTGGAACAGTTTCCAGAGCAGTAGGGCAGCTGTCGCGATTAGTGCAACGGTGACAATGTCTGTTGACCCCATGTAGTCATGCTCCAGGGATGCCCAGTTCGAGCGGTCTGGCTAGGTGCCTGCGGTTGGAGGGTTGTGGTTCGGACCAATCGCCAATCATTTCGATATCGTGCAGGTCCGCTTCCTCGCTGAGCCATTCCCTGTGGGCTGTGCTTCCGCACTCGCGGCACCTCAGTTGCTGACCTGCACCTCCGCTGCGCATGGTCTTGGTGCAGCATGTCGGCCTCCCAAGCACGCGAGGTACCTGATCCACTAGATTGAGGCGTTCGAGATGGATAGCACCATCTGGTGCTATCAGCCCCAGCCATGCAACTCGATCACCAATCCGTAGTCTCCTGAGAAGCCGGTTCACCGGACCACCTTCGGAGAATGCGACTAGTCTGACTCTCTGTCCCTCAGAGAAAACTGATAGGTTGGAATGAGCTCCTTTGGTCTCCTTTGGAGAGCTGATTACCGTGCCGAAGGTCACCTCATCCAAGTGATCATCGGACAACTGATTCGTCCTGTGTACAGCCCATCGATCTGAAGGTTCGATGTCCCTTCGAGATTGCATCCAATGGTGTGCATCCTCGACGCATTCGGCAGTTGCGCCCCTGATTCCATAAAGCACTGGGCAGGGAGTCCTAGGTGCAATCAGACTCTTTTCCGCTGTAGGGTCCCTGTTAACGAATGTCAGGGGGTGATGCTCCTCCATCGCCCTGACCGACTCAGAGGTGATTCTCCTAGGCTGCCCGATTACACCGGGATCTCTCCATGCGATGAGTTCCCAAGTGGATGAGATGTCGGGCTTCCATGCCATCGCGGCACTGGCACCCACGGCACCCCACTGCCGCTCACCTGACAGCACCCAGCAACCTTCAGAGCGAACGGCTGCCATTCGATAGTCCAGAGTAACGTGGCCGGTCACAGCTTCCCAGTACCATTCCTCTGGGAGTTCTTTTTCCGATACCATGAGAACAGGTGCTGCCGGGGTTGCTGAGGCTGGGTGATTGGATGTCTCCTCCAGCAGGCCTTCGAACCACTCTTCACACACCATTCTGAAATACGCCATTTTGCTCACAGGGATACTGACCTTGGCGTACAGGGCTCCATTGCCCCTAGTTCTTCGAGCAGCGAACGGCCACAGTCTGACCAATCCTCTCTCAATGAGTTGGAAAGCCGGAAGTTGGTCCTCCAACAGACTCAGGAGTTCGTCAAAGGACGAGGTGGTGCATCCTGAAAGTGGGTGATCAGTGTCATCCAATCCGATACGGAGCACCTGCTTCAAATCAGCACTCAATCCGAACCCTCCAGTATGCTGTCGATGACTCCCGCTATGCCATCCCGGCCGAGACACAGAACTCCATGGACTCCGAATCGGGTGGCTGCAGACATGTCCACCCCCCGGTCACCGACCATCACAGAAGTGCTCTCATCGGGCCTATCGACCCATTCGTCACCGTATTTGAGTTGCAATCCTTCCATCGATGGGTCAGTAGATGCAGCGTCAATCAGTTGCCTGCCAGCTTCTAGCATACCAGGAAACGGCTTGCGTGCCCATGCACCCTCCCACGGGGCGTAAGGACTATGGAGAATCAGATCAAGATACGCATCGGCATCTCCCTGCAACAGCAACTGGCACATCCTGTCATGAATCATTGACAGGTTGCTGCTGCTCCAGAGCCCCCTGTTGATAGGGGACTGGTTCGTAACTACGCAGATTCTATACCCAGATCGCCTCAGGTCACCAACACACTTAGCCGAATCAGGAAGTAGAGTTACCTCGTCTACGCTGTTGACGTAATTCTCTGAGCCTTCAATCAGGACTCCGTCGCGGTCCAAGAATGCTATGCGACCATTCCAGACAACACCGTCCGGGAGATTGGGGAGGTGCAGTGGCGAAGCCAACTGAACGTCGTCACGGTGAGGTGTGAGCACGTCATCACAACCCGTTGTGAGCCTTGACGGCCTCCTTTATGATGTGATTAATCACCAGTTGGATGTCCTCGATTCGCTCCATGGAGCCAGTAGGGGCGATGATAGTGAGATCTGCAATCTCGGCAATAGCACCCCCTCGCGAGTCATCGATGTCACCAGTTACAGCGACTGTGGAGCAACCTTGCTCCTTGGCGTAGTTTATGCCATTGACTATGTTTTCTGAGTCGCCTGAGCCGCTGTATGCAACGACTAGGTCGCCTCCTCGCAGGAAGGTCGACAGTTGGCCGACGAAGATATTCGAGTAATCGGTGTCATTCGCCCATGCGGTCATGGATGCGGCGTTGTCAGTGTGAGCGATAGTTCGCAAGGCCAGTTCCTTTGACCAATCACCAGCGCTGTGAGACGGAGTGGCTGCGCTGCCCCCATTTCCAATGAAGTGAACACTGCCGCCCTCATCTCGAGTGCTCTCGACCATTCTCCAGAACTCCCTCAGGCTGTCCTTGGAAATACCATCGAGGGCATTCTTCAAATCAGCGATGTATGAGTCCGCGAACTCGTCGAAATCGAAACTCATGAGTATCCCCGTACCCGCCGGTGAGGGCATCCTATTTACGGGTTGATGGGTCGAATCACACTGATGCAGGAGCCTCTGGGGTTGCTCGTAGCGGTGATTGCGGACTCTCTGGGCATTGCCGATGTCAGTCTAAAACTGCTGATATGCGCTCTGGGTGCTGCTGCCCTAGGGATAGGTTTCCACCTCAGGGACAGGTGGTATGCACCTTACTCGTCAGCTCTGGGCTGGGTGTCGGTCGGATTGTTCCTTTACCTCCAATCCGCTCATTACGTGGAGATCTCAGATCCCGTTCTCGTACTGATGACTGCTTCTGCGCTACCAGTTGGAATAGCCCTCGGTATCTGGGAGGTACAGAACTGGGACGATGTCCCAGAGGCGCTGGTTTGGTTCAGGGGCTGCGTGGTATGGGCTGTGATACCCTACTACATCGTGTACAGCATCCCGTGGTTCAACATGGCATTGGTCCACGCTACCGCTTGGAATACCGAGTTCATGTTGGAATTTACCGGGCTCGGGAGCTATCAGATGGCGCCGATGATGGTCGATCTGGTGGAAGGAGGAGAGATTCCTGTCTCTGAGTGGGAAGGCAACAGGTGGATTATGGCCGAGCCACTTGGGGAGAATGGTTTCTTCGTCCCCCTAGAACACTCCGATGGCACTGTTGTGAGTGTCAGTTTCATCCTCGCATGCTCTGGTTTGCAGTCTATGATAGTCTTCGTAGGCGCGATAGTGGCACTGGGCTCAGTAGAATGGAGCAGGAGGGTCAGAGCCCTGTTCATAGCAATCCCCACTATCCACGTCCTCAACGTGTTCAGGAACGCTGGGATAGTCTGGTTGACAGACAACTACACCGAATGGAGATTCATGGGGATAGGTATGTTCGAGTTCGCCCACAGTTACGCAGCGAAGTTCGGCAGTCTGTTCGCCATGTTCCTGATGGCCCTAGCCTTGTTCGACCTGCTCCCCGAGCTGCATGCCAACATCATGCGGATCCTCCGCCCTGTGGTTAAAGCGCTGGGCATTAGAACCGCTGAGCCAGGTTCAACGTGAGCGGAGCTTGTCGTATAGTTTCCCAGTCAGCTTCGTGTCGTGCTCCCAAGCGAACTCCTTCATCACCCTGAGAGCCTCCTTCTCGAGATCCGAATCGCCAACGAAGTCGGTTATCTCGATAGTCCCGTCCCTAGTGTTGGCCTTGAATGCCGCTATCGCCTCCTCATTGTGGAACACCATGTAGGCTGAGCCGAACGAGAATTTCTCCCTCAGAATCCCGCCGAAGTAGTGAATCAGGTTATCTGAAGGGGGGACTACCAGATCTCGCGTCTTGCGCAGCCCCCCCAGTCCCTCCAAAAGGTCCTGCCTGCCCCAGCAGATATCCTGCAGGTCGTCGACTAGGAACCCCTTGATCAGGGTCCCGTCCTCCTCAAACTCGTGCATGACGTCACTGATCTCCTCAGCCGAAAAAGGAGAGCCGGCCAGCCTCTCGACCTGTCGCAATGAGATTACTGGATAGTCACTGACGAGTTGCCTGAGATAGTCCCTCTTGACCTCCCACAAATCAACATCACTCAGCGGCTCAACCGTCTTGAAGCCGCCTCGGTAGTCCTGTACCAGATGCCCGCTGCGTACCAATGGTGAGATGAGTTTTCTGAACTCAGCCCGCTTCATGGCGTGCCTCTCCATGTAGACTGAGGGATCGTGGTGCTCCCTGAAGAACTGCAGTATGTCTTCGTCCTCCTCGGCAGGCTGGATGTTGCGGATGGTGAGCAAACGCTGGAAGTGGGGCAGTTTTGCCCAAACCTGGTGACTGCGCAGACTGGTTCCCTGATGGAGTTGGTGAGCTGCCGCCATTGAATGTAAGTCAACGCGGAACATCTCGCACCTACCACGCAGTGCGAAGTCATCTCGCAGCTCCCTCATGTGCTCGAGCGCCATGGTCTCATTCTCCAGCCTACTGTCCTGGTGCATCCTGTGGTGATGGAACAGCAGCCGATTGACTTCGTTCCGAGAGCGGGGCTCCACCACTCCACCGCGGATGTATCTCTCACCGTCGCCCATCGAAGAGAAACCGAGATCAGTGAGGATTTGCTGGATGTTCTCGTCGCAGTCGTGTACAGGGACACCGTTGAAGGCGTGCAGAACTGAGACGTCGACGAGTCTGTCCCTGAAGTTGTCAAGCAGATCCGAGAAGGCCACCTTGAACTCATCGAGGTAGGAATGAGGGATGTTGATATCCTTAATCTCGAGGTAATCGTTGACCACGAACATCAGGATCCTGCCTATTGGATCCACACCCTTGAACACGGGGTGGTACCACCCCTGTTTGAGTATCAAGCGAATCTCGTTGATGAAACGGCTACAGAACGGATCGGACTGAGACAGAATCCTCATCTTCCTGTCCTCGGGCATAGGTGAGATCAGAGACTCTGAGTCTTCCTTGGAGGAATAGTAATCGGTAGGATCTGGCTGGAGAGCAACTACTCTGCATATCCTACCGGATTCCTCGAGGGCCCGCAGTGAATCTGCGAGCTCTTCCACCGGTCTGCTTACGAACCACCTCAGAGTGTGAAGTCGGATGGGTCCGATTCTGTTGATGAGCTCGACCAGTGCATCCTCGAATGACAGAGGTTCTACCACCCCGTATATCCTGTGGTAGACGGCCAGTGAGCGCTTTCTGTTCGGTACCTCGATGTACTGTTTTGCGATGACAAGTTGCCTCTCGAGGTTGTTCAGGGCACCCTTGAGGCTCCTCTGTACGTGAACGTGTTCCTTACCCTTGGGGTAACCGTCGAAGAGCTCTGCACGTGTTAGGCCATCCTCGGGTATCTTCTCCAGAAGCTCCTCCTCAAGAGTACCGAGCCAAGGCTCGCTGCGTAAACCGGTGAGGATCGGAATCTGACTTCTGAGTGTGTACCCGACCCTGTTGTGCAGAAGTCTTCCGTTGAATACATCAGGATCGTGCTTGATGTCCTTCCAGTCCCTGAACCGATAGTTGTTGACTCTGTGAAGCAATTCGTCGCGACGCTGTATCAGGACCAGTGAGCGAATTGCATCAGCAGGCTCCTCATGTTTAGTGAATGACTTCTGGAGCAGTAGGGTCTGCAACGTCCTGTAATCGACTACATCGACTTCTCCCCCGGTAATCCTGTACTCGTCCATCCGGAGAATGTACTCTCCCTCGTCGGTCTGCCTGAAGAAACCGATGGAGACAAGGTTCCTCATCTCCAACTCCTGCAGCACGGAATCCACCTGAGCTGGGGGGAACGGCAGTCTCTCGCACAATGCCTCAGAGGTCTGCGGTCCTTCCGAACCTAGCATGTCTAGCAGCTTCAGCCGCAGGCAGTCGAGAGGGTCAGATAGCTTGCTCTCCTTCCAGCGTCTTGCATTTCCAGCTTCGAAATCGCGCCCCATCTGATACCTCAGGCCACCGGTGTAGAGCTCTGTCAGATCGTCCATTTCTGCAGCACCGGCCATCGCCAAGCAGCCCAGAGTGCCGTGTACTTCGGCCATACGCATCGAGAACCACTTGTCATCTATCAGTGGATGACCGGTATCCTTGATTTTGGTAATGAGTTGGCGTTCGGCGAGTTCGTGGACCCAGCCCTGCATCACCTCGAACTCGATGTGACTCAGTTTCTCGCTGTACAGGGGGTTCGTCAATGACGGTTCGAGACCGCCGCCCATGTCCATCAACCTGAGCAGTCCATTGGCATTGGTAGGAGTCGAGACCTTTGACTGGTAGTACTCGGACAGTTTCGCCTCGTCCAGATCTGTTGCCAGCGAACGGGCTCCGAGCAGCCTGCGCAGTATCTCCGGGTCGACGTCCTTGATCAGATAGGCTCGGGTCCGGAGAGAGAGCAAATCCTCGAAGGTGGACATGAACAAGGTCATCCCCAGAGGAGATGGCATTCGCACCCTGCGATGCACGATGCGAACATCTTCGCTGTCCATCCTCGAGATGAAGTCGTCCAACTGCTCCAGATCGAGGTCTGAATGCATGATCTCGTTCATCACTTCGCGGACGATTATGGAATCGTCCATCTTGCGGTGCTGGTGCATGATCCTCTCGGCTTTCTGCTGGAATTGCTTGGGACTGACCTCGTCGCCACCGATGCGTCGCGGATTGAGCATGCTCCTCGAAGAGACCTCCCGGAACCTCTTCGCGAACAGTTGCGAATCCATGAGGTAACGCTGCAGGGTTTCCGCGCTGCTGCCACTCCTGAACACATCGGGAATCCTCGATATCTCGACCTCGTGGCTCAGCCTCACCATGAAACCGTTCTCATCGAACGAAATCTCGTGGACCATGACATTGTCTGCGGCCGCTATACCGGCGAACAGGTAACCGAGTGCCATATTGAACGCCCGGCCCCTGCATGTGGTCACAATGTAGGTCGGTAGCGGGCCTTCGACCTGCTCGACGAGTATCCTGTCCCTCGACGGCACCTGGAAGGTGGTGGCGCTGTGCTCCTCAAAGAAATCGGAGAGTGCATTGGCGACGGGCCTATTGAGTCTCAGCACCTTCGTCAGCATCTCCCTTGAGTTGTCTTCCAGGCGGTGGCGCACGGAGACGTAGTCAAGCAGGGACAAGACCTCTTGGCTGAGTTCATGGGTCCTGCTGTTCGCTTCGCCGGTCCACGAGGGTATCGTTGGCCGGTATCCGGTTGCGGGAGTGACGTTGACTCTGGTCCCGATGACGCTGGAGACCCGGTATGTGGAGCCACCCAGAAGGAAGACGTCACCATTGCGCATGCTGGAGACGAAAGAGGAGGACAGTTGCCCCACCAGTGTCCCGTCCGAGGTGAAGACGAGGAAATTGTTGTCAGGGGCTATGGTGCCGATGTTCGTGTAGTAGATCATCTGAGCGAATCCGCGCTTCCCAAACCTGTTCTCCTCCCAATCGACCCAGATGCGCCGCTCCTCGTCAAGCAAGTCGAGGACCTCGATGTAATCATCGTAGGGGAGCGAGCGATACGGCCACGAGGAGGTCACGAGCTCGTAACCCTCGTCGATGTCCCACTCCCTGATGATGGAAAGCCCTATGGCAAACTGAGCGAGAACATCGAGGCAGTTCTCAGGGAAGCTTAGCTTGTCCATTGAGCCCTGCAGTATGCCATTCTGGACTGCTACCAGTTCAAGCAGGTCGTGGGGCGAGGTAGGTAGGAAACGGGCTCGTGGAACACCCCCTACCTGGTGGCCCGCACGGCCGATCCTCTGCAGAGCAGTCGATATCGAACCGGGGGAACCGACTTGGATGACTAGGTCCACCGAACCGATGTCGATCCCTAACTCGAGGCTCGATGACGATACGACAGCGCGCAGCAAGCCGTTCTTCAAGCGGCGCTCGACATCGAGTCGGATCGATTTGTCCATAGAGCCGT
The DNA here is from genome assembly GCA_964608795.1 of uncultured Candidatus Poseidoniales archaeon. Lineage (GTDB taxonomy): Archaea > Thermoplasmatota > Poseidoniia > Poseidoniales > Thalassarchaeaceae > Thalassarchaeum. The sequence continues at coordinate 12,786 of CAZSPJ010000004.1, forward strand.
GATGCCCCTCCACCCCTTCGAGGCCGGCAATCTTGAGCCGCTGCACCACGGTCTCAGTCATGTTCCTAGTATTGACGAAAACCAGCGTCGTGGTGTGCGCTTCGACCAGTTCCTTGATCCGATCGATGTTGTGCTCTAGGATCTCCTTGACCGGTGTCGAGGAGAACCTCGCTGTCGGAAGCAGGATGTCCATATCTATCTCACGAGCACCCGAGACCTTTGCTATCGAGACCTTCTGGGGGTTCATGTCACTTTCTCGGGGATCGCTAGCGACTAGGAACTCGGCTACAGCGTCGAGTGGTTCCATAGTCGCACTGATGCCTATTCTCTGGACCTTTGAGGGTACTACTGCGTCCATCAGGGCGAGAGAGAGGGACAGATGGGTGCCGCGTTTGGACGGCACTAGTGAGTGCATCTCGTCGATTATCATCCAGCGCAGGTCCTCGAGAATCGGTCTGAACCTCTTGGATGCTAGTCCGAGTCCCAGAGACTCTGGTGTTGTGATGAGGATGTGAGGGGGTTTCCTGAGCATCCTCTGCCTCTCCTTCTGAGGAGTGTCGCCAGTCCTCAGACCCACCTTGATGTCCTTAGCTCGACTCGGGAGGAACCTCTCCTTGATCTCCGTCAAAGGTCCTATGAGGTTCTTCTGAATGTCATTGGCGAGTGCTTTGATTGGGGAGATGTAGATGCACTGCACGGTATCCGGAAGGGTCCCATCCAGGGACTTCCTAACAAGGTCATCAATGATAGACAAGAAGGCGGTCATGGTCTTACCCGATCCAGTAGGGGAGCACAGCAGAAGATGCTCGCCTTTGATAATCCTAGGAATCGCGATCTTCTGAGGCTCGGTGAAGTCCGGGAATGTATCCTCGAACCAGTTCCTGACCGGAGTTGAGAGGCTCGCTAGGAGCTCCTCGGTCTCCATCCTATCATCTATGTATTCGATTTCAGGCATTATTTTCCTGCATCCTACGGGCGAAAGGGACTTCGGGCCGTAAATGAATGCTTCTCCTTGTGACGCTGTTTCAGGCCCTATGGGCCTGGTGTTTCCCCGGAATCGGGACTTCGTCGTGAAAGCGAGGTGTGACAAACATCTCCTCGGACCAGTTGACGAGGATGGCTTGAAAGGCGTTATGGGGGGTCGAAGTGCCGTTCATGAGCGAAAGACGAGTCGATAGACTGACTTCCCTGCTGAGGCGGCGAGGAATAGTTCTGCCCTCGTTTGAGATGTACGGTGGGGTATCTGGACTGATCGATTACGGACCCGTTGGCGCGAGGATAAGGCGCAAGGTCATGGATTCGTGGATAGACCACTGGACCAGTCACGGCGACATCGTAGAGGTAGATTCGCCGACCATCACACCCGAGCAGGTGCTGGTCGCCAGCGGTCACGTCAACGAGTTCAACGACCTGATGGTCGAGTGCGGGGCCTGCACAAGCGCCTTCAGAGCAGACCATTTGGTCGAGGGGAGGCATGAAAATCCTGATTCGCTGTCTCCCGATGAGGTGATGGTACTGTTGTCGCAAGGCGTCGAGTGCCCTACCTGCAAGCAATCCAAGTGGTCCAATGTCAGGGCGATGAATCTGATGTTCAGGACGCAGATAGGTGCGATGGGAGGGGGTCGCACGGCGTATATGAGGCCAGAGACCGCACAGGGTATGTTCATGCTCTATCCTGCACTGTTCAGGCACTTCAAACAGAAATTGCCCTTCGGGGCTATCCAGACCGGCAAGGGATACCGAAATGAGATTAGTCCCCGTCAGGGAATGATCAGGCTGCGCGAGTTCAACATGGCCGAGCTCGAGTACTTCATCGACCCAGAGGACCCGCCGTGCCCCGATTTGTCTGCCTGGGATGAGCCGGTCACTCTGGTTCCAGATCCCGACGGTGAACACGCTGGAGAGCGCCCGATGACGTTCTCGGAAGCGCTGTCCGCAGGAATAGTGCGGCACCCCACGGTCGCGTGGTTCCTCGCTAGGACGATGGATTTCCTGACTAGTGTTGGAATAGACCCACTGAGAGTCAGGTTCCGGCAGCATGCCGGCTCCGAGATGGCCCACTATGCCGATGACTGCTGGGACTGCGAGCTGCTCGGCGAGCACGGTTGGGTCGAATGCGTGGGCATAGCCAACAGGACCTGTCACGATCTACTGTCTCATGAGCAACATTCGGGGTCCAAACTGCTCAGGGCGTGGAGACAGTTCGACGAGCCCCGCAGCGAGGCCAGAGACGTGCTGGCTCCTAATGGGGCATCCCTAGGTCCAGCCTTCAAGGATCGCGCTGGAGATGTGATGGAAGCCCTGCAGAACCTGACCGAGATCCCCGAGTCAATGCCCTTCGAACTGACTCTGACAGACGGTTCAACCGCACAGATTACTGACGATATGGTCACTAGGAGGTCAGAGGAGATCACATTGCACGGCGAGTGGTTCACCCCTCATGTCATAGAACCGGCTTTCGGGATAGACCGCATCATCTGGCACATCCTAGACCACTGTTACACTGAGACTGAGAAGGAGGGTGAGAAATACAGCATAATGAGCCTTAGCACCTCGGTTTCGCCTTTCGATGTGGCCATTCTCCCCCTGTTCGACAAAGACGGCATGGGGGATGTCGCCTCGGAGATACTCGTCAGAGTGAACTCGATGCCCGGGCTGAGAGGTGAGATGGACTCATCGAAGTCAATCGGTAGGCGCTATGCCCGTATAGATGAGATAGGTGTGCCGTGGGCCATCACCGTCGACCACGAGACTCTCGAGAATGGCAGCGTCACAATGCGACGCAGGGACGACCAGAAGCAGGTCAGAGCCTCGATCGACGATGTCGTGTCGAACTTGGCTGCTGGCACAGTCTCATCGCTGTTCTGACGCGAGTCTTATGGGGTCCCTCTGCGACACTCGGTCATGGCAGAGCGCTCCGATGATGACTGGACCGAGAGGCATCGGCCCGAATCAGTCAGCCTGATGGAGGGAAATGAGGCGCAACTTCGCAGAATCAGGCAGTGGTTGGACCAATGGGGAGGAGGGAGGCCACCCGAGAGGCGTGGGTTGCTGCTGTCCGGACCCCCCGGGGTTGGTAAGACCACGCTGGCGCGGGCTGCCGCTCTGGAGAGGGATTGGACTCTGATCGAACTGAACGCATCCGAGGAAAGGAACGCCGCGGCTATCCGCAGGGCAGCCACCCATGGGTCGCAGCATGTATCCCTGGATCAGTTCACCGGAGGTGGCGTGGCCAACGGCAAGACCCTGATACTGCTCGACGAAGTAGACCACCTTAGCGGAGGATTCTCCAAGGTATCCAACGACAGAATTGAGGAATCGATTATCCCAGAGGAATCCACGACGGTTCTCAGGGGAGACTCCGGAGGCAAGGCCGAGCTTCTCAATCTGCTTGAGATTACCCAGCAGCCCGTCATAATGACCTGTAACGATCCGATGAGACTGTGGGGTAGGAACAGGAACTGGAGGCGGAACCGGGACAGATTACTCAGGAAAGCCGAAATGGTCAATTTCAGAAGGGCCGGGAAACTGCACCTCAGACGGGTCGCACATCGTGTTCTCGATGCCGAAGCCAGAAGCATGGATCCAGAGGCCCTCGAGGCCCTCATCGGTAACAACCCCGGCGATCTGAGGGCTCTAGTCAGGGATCTGCAGGCGGTCTGCGCCCTAAGGAAGGGGCACATCGACCTCTCTGCCGTCCTCGATCTGGCCGAGGTCTCTGAAAGGGATTCTCAGATCGATGTCTTCAGAGCCCTTCGCGAAGTATACCAGAGTGGCTCGGGGAAGGAGGCCAACAGGATTCTGATGGCCTCGGACAAGGACCCTGACGAGATGCTAGCCTGGTTCATCTGGAACAATCAGTCGATGTTCGACAGCGAAGTGCTGGCAGAGATTAGCCCGGCCATGTGCATGGCCGACCGGTCTCTCGCGACGAAATACACCAATCGCGCCTTCAGATCGTGGTACTGGGGCTCTGCTCTATCTTCACAAGCCGCTGTTTCACACTCCCCCATAGATGGAGCATCCGACCCGTTCCTCGCTTATCCAAACTTCCTGCGAAGGGGAGGAGAGGCTTGGAGGACGAGCACGGTGGTAGAGTATCTCTCGGAGGATCTCGGTACCAGCAAGGCCTCGATTAGAGAGGACCTCTGGCCCAATCTGCTTGCGGTGCATGAATCGACCCTTGGCGGTGACCCGGGCGAATTCGCCGTTGCCAAGCACCTCGGACTATCCGGCGAGGCACATCTGGCACTACACGGTATACCGAGGAGCAGGAAGGAAGCACGCAGGATACTGGAAGAGTTCGATATCCAACGGGAGAGCGAGCCTGACGAGGCGATTACGGAGGCCATCAACGAGGAAGGGGATTCTGACGAGGAAGGAGCGAGTGGAACGCAGTTCTCACTGGATTCCTTCTAATCAGTCCGTGCCGGACCATGTTCTGGGATGTAGGAGCACAAGAACGGTTAGCAACTCGAGCCGTCCCAGCCACATCAGCATGGTGGCTATCACCATCGACGGTTCGCTGAGGGCCGCCCAGGTCGCAGTGGGTCCGAATGCCCCCAGCGCCGGTCCTGTGTTACCGAGCAGTGATATCGAGATTGATAACACGTCTGTGAGCTCCAGTGACGGCTCGAGAAAGGATAGTATGAGGATCGAAGCCGTTACGAGGACCATCCAAGAACTGAGCATGCCAAGGACGATCCAAATCTTCCTCTCCTCGATGACCTGCTGGTTGAAGCGTATCGCCACGACCTGACGTGGCTGGATGATTTTGACGACTTCCCTTTTGGCCAGTTCAAAGGCGATGCGGATCCTCATCACCTTGAGACCACCGCCGGTAGAACCAGCACTGGCCCCCACAATCATCAGCAACAGCAGGACGAACTGGCTGAATACGGGCCAGCTGGCGAAGTCAGCACTGGCGTACCCCGTGCTCGATATCGAGATGGACTGGAACAGGGCCTGTCTCAAAGCTACCAGCGGGGCCAAGTCACCCTCAGTGGTGCCGAACCTGTAGAGATTGAACGACACCGCCAGCCATGCCACAATCAGAATCAGGATGTAGGTTCGTAGCTCCTCGTCCTTCCAGACCTCCTTCGAGTGTCCTGCTAGCATCAGGTGCAGCAGGCTGAAGTTAATGCAGGTAAGCAGCATGAAGACAATCAGTATCGCTTCCACCCGAGCCGAGTCGAATTCCATTATCCCGCTATCCGAAGTGCCGAAACCTCCTGAAGGAAGGGTGGTAAGGGAATAGTTCACAGCATCGAACATCCCCATCCCACCGAGGAAGTGGAGCATGCCGAACTCGAGGACTGTTAGTACAACATAAATCATCCACAGCCGCCTAGCGGTCCACTGCAGGCTCGGTCCGAGCCGAGACAGTGAGGGACCTGTGAGCTCGGCCCTAGCCAGAGACATACCTCCTCCTAGCACACGGGAAAGAATCAGCAATCCTAGCATGATTACGCCCATCCCGCCGACCCACTGAGTGATTGATCGCCACAGGATTAGGCTACTGTTCTGGCTTCCTATGCAGTCGTCGACCACTGTGAAGGTGGAGCACACGGGACTGGTCGAGATGTCGATCACCGTGGCCCCCGTTGTAGTGAATCCGGACATCGACTCAAACCACGAGTACAGCAGTCCTCTGAGCCCATCCCAGATCGAGGCATCACCAGCCATCATCTCGAAGGGGCCGTAGAACATCCCACCGAGCCAGTATGGCAAGGCCCCCACAGCGACGACGGGGATCCACCCGAGTGCGACGGAGGCGAATGCCTCCCTGTCCCTGACTCTAGAGGAGGCATCCGAATGTTTAGCGAGTGAGACCAGAGACTGGCCAATCACGAGGGCGAGGAGGAACGAGGGCAAGTAGGTCTTCGCTGCATACTCAGGACCCTCGGCACCTATGTAGGCACTGTAAGCGAAGACTACCAGCAGGGGCAGGGCAATCAGACGAATTGTCCAGCCCAGTACGAGTCCGACTACGTCCCAGCGCATCTTCAGTTCTCCAGAGCCTTCTCCACCTTCTTCAGGTCGTCTCTGGCAAGGAAGAGGTAAATCCTGTCGCCAACTTCGATGCTCTCTACGGTATGCGGCTTCAGCATTACTGTCGTACCTGTGTCATCGTGCCTCTCGACCATCACAATCCTAGATCTAAGGGCGTCTTCCGAGTCCTTCACCGAGTTACCTACGAACTTGTGGTCGTGATTCACTTCCGCTGATATCGAGATGATAGCCGGAATGGGTGGGATGACCTGATAGGTTCCAGGGACATTCATGTGAATGGACTTCAGTATCGAAGTCACGGTCACCAACCTGCGGCTGACAGGTCGGGTGAGTCCGATTCTGTGAACCGCCTCGACCAAGGCCCTGTCCTTTAGCAGCAGCCCTGTTCTGGGGACGCCCTTATCCTTGGCCCGCATCGAAATGGCGATATTCAGGTTGTCATCGTCTAGGGCCGCGACTGCGATGTCATGGTGGTCTATTCCCAATTCCCGCAACAATTCCTCATCCTGCGGGTCCCCGTGGATGACGTCGAGCCTCTTGTTGCTCCCCACGGGCGAGCCTACTAGTTCGTTGGCCGCATCCAGATCAGGCTCAATGACAACTACGTTGGAGCCCCTCGAGAGATAGTGAGTGGCCAATTTGGAGCCGAACTGACTCGCTCCGAATACCGCAACCTGCGCGTTCTCGGGGAAGTCCTCGTCCTTCCTTCCCACTGCTCTGGTTATCTGGTGGAACTGGTCGGTGGATCTGGAGACGAAGACGAGGATCTGCCCCTCTTGAATAATTTCGGAGCCTGTCGTTAGCATGCCCCTCTCGCCCTCGTTCCTGAGGGCGTATATCGAGGGGATGCCGACGAAAATCTCGCCCACGTACCCGGTCTTGGTGCCAATCAGAGGCGAGCCGGGCATGACCTCTGAAACGGCTATCCAGGAGGTATCGCCAAGAGGCAGTATCTCATCTATAGAAGGAGCTAGCAGGCCTGCTGCGAGCTGTTCGACTATCTCGTCTGAAGAGCAGACTACGTGGTCCGCCTTGGACCAGCTCTCAAGCGGTCCTGCGCCTCGTGATGGATCGAGGAATGTCGGGTCGCGAATCTTGGCTATCGTAGTGAGACCAGATGCGGTGCGATCGCCGACCTGCTCGCTGAAGACCTTCTTGGCGAAAGCACACCCCAGTAGATTAGCCTCGTCGTCGTTGGTCGCCAGAACCATAATCTCCGCATCGCTGATTCCGGCCCTCAGAAGAGATTCGCGAGACAGAGCGCTTCCTGTGACCAGTAGGCAATCGAGGCTCTGCGACTCGTTAATGGCGGTGGGGTCGGGATCGATCAGCGCGACGCTCCTCTTCTCCTGCCTGAGGGCCGCAGCAACACCGCGACCGACCTCGCCGGCACCTGCGATAATGACTCGCATACGGAGCAACTGCCTCAGCGGGCCGGATATAAGACTGCGCCATTGCCATGCCTGAAACAATGCGAATAGACTCGATAAGGGGTAATCGCTCTCATTCCTCGCTGTCTAGAGCTTGTCCACGAATTCTCTCCTCCGAGGCTCTTCTGTGCCTCTGAGACTGCCTCGTAGTTCGTCGAAAGGCCTGTTTCGCATCAGGGGTCATCCCTGACGGCAGCCAAGAGGTCTGGGCCGGCCCCCATGCCAATGCTATCGCAGGGACCGTCAGAAGCACCATCAGGGGCATAAACAACGCAAGTACTAGGCACATCGTCAAAGCGCCTCTGACTGCAGCTGAGATGATGAATGGCCTCACCCTACTTGATTCGAGAATCCTCGCCCCCTGCCATGAAGTCGGAAGGGCGTGCCCGAGGCAGGAGACCAAGGCGATGGTGAACGCCATAGTCACGCTGACTGCGTTGATTCCGGAGTACTCGGAGTACTGAAGCTGTTCGTCGAACAGCCTGTAAATGAGATAACTGGCCTGCATCGACCCGATACCCAGTCCGAGAGCCCACCCGAAGGGAGGGGAGGCTCTCAGCGAGACCACTCTAGGCCTTGCCAGCAGGAACATAGCGAAAGCGGCTTCCGCCGCCCCGATTAGGATAGCGAACATGCTCGCAGTGACAATATTGAGATATGCGAGTATGACGGAGGAGAGGATAATTCTGTCCACACAGATCGCCAGAAGCATTCCTGACACCAATCCGTAGACGAGGTGCTTCACGGCGCCCGAGAGGTCGTAGAATCCCGTCATCCTCGAAATTGTCCCCTTCCAACCTGCATATATCCCGAGGATACCTATCGCGAAGGCGAGTTGGGTCTGCCAAAGCTCCACTGCCACGATTGGCCATAGCGCATCGCCTTTGAGGCCCTCGCCCTCCGATAACGTTCAAACCACACAATCAGGACCCGTGGGCATGGCACTCGATGGGCTGAAGCGCCGCATTATGGGTTCAGTGGCACTGCTGAAGGGCAAGCGCAAGGTCGATGAGGAGACGGCGAAGGAGCTCGGTCGCTCGCTACGCAAGGCCCTGCTGGAGGCCGACTTCAACGTGAGGCAGTCTAAGGAGCTCACTGAGCGCATAGAGAGGCGTATGCTAGAGGAAGAGCCTCGCCCGGGGGTCAAACTAGAGACTCATGCCATGAATCTCATCTACACCGAACTGGTTCGGCTACTGGGACGACCCAGGGAGATAATGCCACACAACCAGACCATACTGATGGTCGGACTGTATGGACAGGGGAAGACCACGACCACTGCCAAACTAGCAGACTGGTGGAGGCGCAGGCACGGCGTCAAAGTGGCCGTAATAGAGGCCGATGTGCATCGTCCCGGCGCCTTTGAGCAGCTCCAGCAGTTGCTAGAGGGTACGAACGTGGAGGTCTACGGACAACCCGGGGAGCAAGATGCAGTTAGAATCGTACGCAATGGCATCAAGGAAGTGGGCAACGCCGATGTCGTCATCATCGACACAGCTGGACGCGACAGTCTAGATGAGCAGTTGCGCGACGAACTGGTAGGGATAGCCGAGACCGCTAATGCCACCGAGCGATTCCTCGTCATCGACGCGCAAGTCGGGCAGGCTGCTGGTCCTGTGGCCGAGACGTTTCACGATTTAGTGGGCGTCACCGGCACGATAGTGACCAAGTTGGATGGGACCGCCCGTGGAGGCGGTGCGCTCAGTGCTGTCTCTGCGACAGGCGCCCCGATAGTCTTCATCGGAGAGGGCGAGAAGGTACAGGATCTCGAGAAGTTCGAGTCAGATCGATTCATCTCGAGGCTGCTCGGTCTGGGCGACATCAAGGGGCTGATTGACCTCGCTCCCGGCGACCTCGACCAAGAGGAAGCTGCCCGACTGGCCCAGCGACTGATGTCAGGCAGATTCACGCTGACGGATATGTACAGCCAGATGGAGATGATGAGTAAGATCGGTAGCGTGGAGAAGATGCTGTCTCATCTGCCTGATGCTATGTTCGGTGGCATGGGCAACATGAGCACGTCTCAGAAGCGGCAGATGCAGGGCAATCTAGAGAAGTACAGGGTAATCATGGACTCGATGACTCAGGAGGAGAAGGACGAACCGATACTCCTCAAATCGAGCAGGATAAGGCGAATAGCGAGGGGCTCGGGCGTCGACGAGAAGGATGTCAAGGAGCTTCTCGCACAGTGGAATCGGAGCCGCAAGATGATGCGTGGCATGAAAGGCGATCGGAGTTTCAGACGGAAGATGAAGTCGATGATGGATGTCGACGACATGGACCTCGGCATGGGGTGATGTCCTGCAGAGACACTTTGCCATCATAGGTCACGACGCCCCGGGCACAGGTGAATTGCATCTTAACGACCTCACCGGGGGGTCGGGTAGGGTGGATGTGTTAGCTAGAGCGGTGAACACTGCGCTCTTCGTCTCACACGGAATCAGGACCGATTCGACCATCACCGTCCACCTGATGGGCGGGGATATCCCTAGGAGGGTGAAATTCGACGGCAGCGCCTTGCGAGGGGTGCATCCGGACGAGCGTTCGATTTCGGGGCACATCCGCTCGATAATGAAACAACCCATTCCCCCCATAGGGCAGTGGAGAGAGGCTTCGACGGGAATCTCCCACTCAGGTGGTAGTGTCGAAGACACCATGGAAGAGTGGCAGAGAGAGGGAGTGACCACCTGCGTTCTCGATGCCCAAGGAGCGGGACTGCGGCGGCAAGGGGATTCGTCGATGGGCTTCGTGCTGTCAGACCATTTGCCATTCACAGAAGAGGAAAACGCTGTATTGAGCAGCTGTCAAAGGATTTCATTGGGTTCAGTGTGGCTGCAGGGGCATGTCTGCATAGCTATTGTGCACCACCACTTGGACGATTAGTCGAGCCACTTAGGCAGCCCCGATGATGATTGCTCGGTGGCTACTGCGAGGAGAACCTCATTGAGACCGAGCGGGTGGTTGACAGGCCAAGACGACAGAGGGGTGATTGAAACCGCGCCCGAGTTTATGGCATTGCAATCCGTGCCAGAGATGTCCTCGTCCTCAATGATGGCGGCTCCTACTTCGAAGGCCACGCCGATGTTGTCGACATCCCTCATATCTATGGCATTGTGGTACCACCTTGAGCCGAGTGCGACTGTCTGGAAATTGCCGTTCCATTGTTCCGGTCCGTTGATGTTCAGAATCAGATCGCCGTCGGCGAATGCCGAAAGTGCCCTGTCGTGCATCGAACCTTGAATCGAGGGCGTCCTTCGGCTACCTTGGGGCCGACCGAGGTTGGCCGGTTCGGTTGGGAGTGAGGACAGGCACGCCTCAATGATTGTCATCGAGGCCTCGAGAGTCTGTGTATAGTCCGAGTGTTCGTAGGTGGCTAGGCTGATGGCGATGGCAGGCATCCCGTAGAGTGATGATTCACGGGCAGCTGACACGGTGCCCGAGTGCAGGACGTCGACTGACAGATTAGGGCCCTGATTGATACCTGAGATACACAGGCTCGGCTTGATCTCGGGGGCCCACGCCCGAAGCCCCCCGTCCATGGCGACGATGGCGCAGTCACACGGTGTCCCATCCAGCGAGAAGATGCGCAGAGGGGGGCCGCCGTCAATCTTGAGCGAGTCGGAGATGTCGTCCCTCTCTTGGAACTTCAGGTCGTGACGTAGCGTCAAGCCCATCCCCGAACACGACTGCTCACTAGCAGGAGCCAGCACGACCACAGGATGACCTCGCGAATGGAGCGCGGACACTAGGACATGCAATCCTTCGGATTCGACTCCGTCGTCATTGGTGACGAATACCGCAGAATGATTCACGTTCGAGCCATTGGAAGGGGGTTCATGAAACCGCGTCCCTATCTCGGCCGCCCCGCTCCTCCTCGAGCGTTACCATAATCGCCCCGGTAAGCATCAGTGGGCCGCCTAGAACGGTCCACATGCCGAGCGTGGCCTCCCCGGTCCAGAGCCATCCGATGATTCCCCCGATGACAGGCTCGAACAGTAGAATGATAGAGACTGTGATCGGGGGAATCCAGCGCAATACAGCGTTTATCCCAGTGTGGCCGCACAGGCCTGGACCCAGAGAGAGATACGCAATCCAAGGCAGCCACACTGCGTCTGCCCATCCTAGCAAGGATATCTCGGGAACGGCATCGGCCATGCTGGCGCCCTCTTGAGAGATTGCGGCCAGAGCCAGCCAGATGCCGGCAGCGAAGGTGACCGGGAAGGCGTATACGAATATCGGCATCCTCCTCTCCGCCCTCAGATGTCTGCCGGCGAGCAGATAACCCACCACAGTGACAGCGCCGAGGAACGCGGCTGCATCACCCAAAACAGTGACCTCGCCTCCGGCCTCCACGTCACCCAACGACAGCAACGCACCGACGATACCGACCATCACACCAGTCAGGTGGCCACGGCGCACCGCTGATCCTATCACAGGCATAATTAGTACGAGGACCAAGGGGTGCATCGAGACGAACAGCAAGCTGTGGACAAGACTGGTGTGATCAAGCGACCATACCCATGCGCCGAAGTGGATAGCGAGGAATACGCTTGATGCTAGGATGATTTGCCAGTCCCTCGTGCTAACTCCGCCGCTTCCCATCGCCCTGAACTGATAGACGAAGCCAGGTAGAAGGATCATAGCGGTGCCCTGCATCCTCCACGACGCCCGAAGCAGGGGTGGTACCTCGCTCATGGCCTGAAGCACGACACCGGCGCTGGAAACGGCCAACAGCGCCACACCGAGCAGTGCCCAAGCGAACAGAGGCGTGGCTGAATCTGACGATTCTGTCATCCTCAATCCGCCATTTCAGCGTCCATGACCTCTGAATCGTTCTCGGAATCCGGTTCGACACCGATAATGCCCGCTGATCTGAATAAAACGAATATTATGGCCACCAATGCCACATTGACGAGCAAGAATCCAGCAAATCTGGCTTGTGGCCACCACGATTTGATGCTCATTGTCTCTGTACAGACCACTGAATCAGGTAATATCTCGCAATCTGGATTGGTGAGGGCATAGTCCATGACATGGGAAAAGTCATCATCCTGAACACCAAGTATCTCATCTAGGTAAGTGTCCTCAGTCCATGATTCTGGGTGATATTCCTGCTCGGTCTCTATCTCGTCAGTGACAGCGAGTATAGCAGACTCAACACCGAAGAAAGCCTCACCAGTCAAAGCTCCTGCAGCGATCATGAAGGTGAAGAGTAGCATCAGGGCCCTGCTCTTCTCGGATGCGGCCGACCCTTCAGAGAGTCTAATCTCCTCCACCTTCGGCAGTAGCCTGCGCTTCTCCCACCAATCACGGCCTGCTCCGCCCGCAAGCATGGGGAATGTTACTGGGGTCGGCAGATACATGCCTAGTCCGAATGAAGTTCCCATTCCGGTGGCCCACTCAGCGAATGCACCTAGAAAAAAGCCTAGGCCGAGAGCAATCCAGTCGCCCTCTCCCTCGGCGAGAATTATAGTGAAAGTAGCAAAGGCGTTTGCTTGAGGTGCCAGCAGGTCAATGCTGCCATCAGCAAGCAGCTTGGACAGGAATATGGCGACACCGGCTCCAAGAATGGCCCCCGGCACCACTCCCATGATGTTGCCCTTCGAGATGTGGTAGGGGCGGTTGCCGATGTACAGGCTGTTCTTGTAATCGCCAACCACTGTGCCTGACATCGAGATGGCGGAGCCGAACACTGTGGTGCCGACTAGAGCCATCAGCACCGACTCCTCCTTGCTCAGACCCACAGGCAAGTTGAGGAAGACTAGGAGGAGCATCAGCAAGACGATGAAGGAAGTCCCTGAGACTGGTTCGATACCAGTCTCCCCCATTACGCGAACAGCAATGGCGCCAAGGAGGAAGGTGGTGGCTAGTAACACCACTGCGAACAGCACTGCTGGAAACACCGGGAAGCCGCCGATGACGAATATGGCTATCATTGCGACGAAAGCGATTCCCATGAACACTGGGATGTGGTCGAGAGGCCATTCATACCAGCCCCTGTCCTCGACGTACTCCTCGCCCTTCTCGCCCGTGAAGGCGCTGCTGATGTCACTGAAGATGTTAGCGAAGGTGGGGGTCATTTTGAGCAGGCCGTATATTCCTCCGCCGAGGATGGCTCCGATTGCGATGATTTTGACATAGCTGAATGCTTTCCACTGAACAATCGGATAAACGGGCAGGGATGATACATCACCATAATCAGTTATCCTCACGTACTGGCCAAGTGCTGCATCGTAAACCGGAACATCTTGAAGGACCACCAGGGGAACGAGGAAGAACCAAGCGACGAGTGATCCGAGATTGACTAGTAAAGCGACTCTGAACTTCATGAACCAACCTATTGCAAGCAGCGTGGGACTTAGCTCTACACCGAGGAAGGTGTAGGAGAAGGGGTTGCCCGCATCATAGGGGGTTATGCCGTTGAACTGGGGGTGCCCATCGACTAGCTCGCTAGGCTGGTGCAACCACCTCTCGGTGTATATCGAAGCGACTCCCCATGTGTCAGTGGAGAGCGTCATTGCGAGCCAATCGGCTATGCTTCCTGGAATCCCTGCGATTTTCCTGCCCCACATCATAGGATAGTCTATGAGAAACATGAAGCCCATCGTTAGGACTGTCGACAGGCCGACTACCTTCAGAGACTCACGGGCTGCCTCAGCGGATCCGCTGCTGACATCCGAAGCTATGTCGAGCATCTTGAGGGTGGCTTCGAATCCCGGCATCGGCAGCGGGTCCTCAACCAGCCAAACGCGTCTGAAGATGATGAAGTACATCACACCTAGAAAGCCAGCGAACATCGATGCGATGATGCCGATGAAGGCTAGTTGAAAGGTGTCGACTGAGGATATCAGATGGCCGTCGCCAATCAGGTAATCGTCAGAGTAGGCTAACAGGAAGATTGCTGGGAAGGTGAAGATGAAGCCAGTGGAGGCATGTGTGGCCCCGGTTGTTGCACTGGTCGCGATGTTGACCTCTGAGGGGGACCATTTGAGGGCCATTCCTAGTAAGTAGGCGACGTACCAAGCCGCTGATACGGCCAGTCCTATCTTCAGTCCGATGTAAGCGGTCACTCCGCTGAAAACAGCGCCGATGAAGATGCCAATCAGAACCTTTCTCGTGTCCCAGTGGCTGATCTCGAACGAGTCCTGCAGGTTCTTCTCCTCTAGATACTGCTCAAGGACGCCGGTGTTGAGATTGTTGTACATGTCCTTGTCTAGCCAAGTCAGAGTGCCCTTCTCGATCGACTCTATGCCTGATGGTGTGGCTGGCTGCCTGTAGGCAGAACGTTGGACCTTGGACATGCTACGCTCCCTGTCTTGGGGTCGCAGTTAGTCGCTTATACTTCTCCGCCTACTAGAGGCCAATTGATAGATAGTGGGCATCAGTGGTCGCGCGTGATTCTGAATCGGCCCATCGCTTCCATCCACTGAATCTCACCACCCGGGTTAAGGGTAAATTCAGAGGTCTGAGGCAGTATCAGGGACTCGTATGTCTTGTTGTCCATGGCATGTATTTCCTCGCCTTGAATATGAGTGATTATAGCAGATCCCTTCTCGATGACTGGTACGTTGATGGAATCGGTGACAGTGCCGACATGACTCCTCTTCTGGCCGGTGAAGATGTCCTCGAGCTCGAGTCTAGCCTTGGCAGAGCCGTGCTTGCCTGGCTTCGACTTGGACATGCTGAGGATCTTGTAGGCGCTGTCCTCGAGCGCTACGTACCGACCCACCTTCAGCGTTCGAATCTCCACTCTGTTCGTTCCTGGCATACTAACGCTCGCAGGTCTCTCGCACCGCCTTATCAGTATTCCCCGGGCAAGGCCCAGCCTAATTGACCGTGGCCGGGGCCGAGGGCCGAAGCCCCCGACTCCGGGTTATGTCCGACTAAGCTTGCTCAGTCGTCCTTGCGGCGGCCCAGGAGGGCAGCGCCCAGTAGTGAGATAGCAGCGAACAGCGCTGGGAAGCCCGGCACGACGTTGCTCCAACCGAGGTCGGTCTCACTCTCTGGGACGTAAAGCGGGCCATCGGTGTTGTCGTCGTCCATGGCATCGCAGAGGAGGTCACCGTCGTAGTCGGATGGTGTAGAGTCGGCATCGAGGCTGTCGGAGCCGCATTCGTCCTCATGGGCGTCGGACTGGCCGTCGCCGTCATCGTCGGTGTCAGCATTGTCACCTGTGCCGTCAGCGTCGGTGTCGTCCCACTCAGCTGAGTCGGTCGGGAAGGCGTCGTCCACGTCGGCAGTGCCGTCGTTGTCGTCGTCGCCATCAGCGTTGTCGCCCAGACCGTCACCGTCGAGATCGTGATCCTCAGACGGGTTCAGCGGGAAGGCGTCGTTGACGTCGGCAGTGCCGTCGCCGTCGTCGTCGGTGTCGCTGTTGTCGCCGATTCCGTCACCATCGCTGTCGACCCATTCGCTGGAGTCGGCTGGGAAGGCGTCGATACCGTCGTTGACTCCATCGCCGTCGTCATCAGCGTCCGAGTTGTCGCCCTGTCCGTCGCCGTCCATGTCGTTCCACTCGCTGGAATCCTCGGGGAAGGCGTCGTCCGCGTCGTCGTAGCCGTCGTTGTCATCGTCGTCGTCGGCGTTGTTACCGATGCCGTCGTTGTCGTCGTCGGCCCACTCTGAGGAGTCAAGTGGGAACGGATCTGCTACGTCAGCGACTCCGTCGCCGTCATCATCAGGATCAACGTTGTTGCCCAGACCGTCGCTGTCAGTGTCGTCCCACTCGCTCGGGTTGAACGGG
Organism: uncultured Candidatus Poseidoniales archaeon; assembly: GCA_964608795.1. Classification (GTDB taxonomy): domain Archaea; phylum Thermoplasmatota; class Poseidoniia; order Poseidoniales; family Thalassarchaeaceae; genus Thalassarchaeum. The sequence continues at coordinate 28,971 of CAZSPJ010000004.1, forward strand.
AAGGCGTCGTCGGCGTCGTCCACTCCGTCCGCGTCGTCGTCAGTATCGGCGTTGTCGCCGATTCCGTCGCCGTCGAAGTCCTCGCTCTCGGTAGCGTCGTTCGGGAAGGCATCCTGGCCGTCGTTGACTCCGTCGTTGTCGTCGTCGCCGTCAGCATTGTCACCTATTCCGTCTCCGTCGTTGTCGTTGACCTCGCTCGGATCGTTCGGGAAGGCATCCACATCGTCGTCCCAGCCGTCGTTGTCGTCGTCAGCGTCCATGACATCGCAGACGTGGTCGCCGTCGAAGTCGGCCGGTGTGGAGGTAGTATCCAGTGCGTCCGTTCCGCAGGTAGCCTCGTCAGAGTCAGACCATGTGTCGGCGTCGTCATCGTCGTCGATGGTGTACGCAGACGGGTCGCAAGCCGAGCCGTTGAGCATCGTCGTGCCGAGACTGTCGGCCAATCCGTCACCGTCGGTGTCGAGGCCTACGCATGGGTCCAATGGGTCCAAGTCGTCGCCGTCAAGCGTGCCGTCGTTGTCGTCGTCAGGGTCGAGGTTGCTCATTCCAGTGGCCACCGGGATGTCGACATCGTCGATCCAGACAGTGTCTTGGTTGCCGTCAACGCTGGCGTCCTTCCAGTACACCCACGTGTAGGTGTGGAATCCGGCGACAACCGGGAACTGGTAGGTTCCAGCTGTGATGCCGGACCATCGCATGGTGAATCCAGAGGTCCTCAGGCAGCCGGCCGAGTTGTCGATGCAGAAGACTAGGAAGTCCCAGTTCGCTTCGGAGTTAGTCTCGTATGCGAACTCGCCGGTACCATTGACCGCGTTAACGATAATTTCCAACTTGGAATGCTCGTTGTGGTTGATATCGCCGTTCTCGGCGGAGTAAGAGCCACTGATTACGGTGTTACTCTGGATGAACCATGATGAGGTACCACTGGTCGTCCATCCGCCGCCAAGCGAGCCAGACTCGAAGTCGCCGCTGAATGGTGGCGGTCCGGTGTAGTCAGCGATTCCGTCGCCGTCAGTGTCGACCCAAGCGCTGCCGTCCAATGGGAACGGATCCTCGGTGTCGGGGACGTTGTCGCCGTCGTCGTCGAGGTCGGCGTTGTCGCCGGTTCCGTCACCGTCGAAGTCAGACGACTCGGTCGGATCAGTCGGGAACGCGTCGTTGACGTCGAGGACTCCGTCGTTGTCGTCGTCGTCGTCGGCGTTGTCACCGATTCCGTCCTGGTCGCTGTCAGACTGCTCGTCCGGGTTCAGTGGGAACTCATCGTTCAGGTCGTACGTGCCGTCGTTGTCGTCGTCAGTGTCCTGCACGTCGCAGTACCCGTCGCCGTCGGAGTCAGTGTTCTCGTTAGCATCGTACGGACAATCATCGACTAGGTCGTCGTATCCGTCGCCGTCGTCGTCCATGTCCTCGTCCACGCCATCAGATGTCACGACCACGTTGTCGATGTAGATCGCCTCGGAACCGGAGTTCGAGGCGAACTGCACGGCAATGCTGCCTGCACCGGAGACGTCGGCGGAGATAGTTGTCCACACACCCTCCATTGCGGAGAAGTCGGTGTCGATGTCGTATCCGTTGGTGTCTAGCAGGTACGTGCTGCCTGTTGCGGTCTCGTAGCTGACAGTGATGTAGTCAGTGCCCTCCCATCCAGTGCTCTGGACGAAGATGTCCATTGACACACTGTCTGCGTCGGAGACGACATCGAAGACCAGTTGCGCGATACCGTCAGTGTCTGACATCTGGTAGCCCTGCGAGCCGTCGGTGAAGGCACCGACAGTGCTGGTGTAGTCAGTAACCCCGAAGTAGTCGCCGTCAGTCAAGCCGACTCCGCCAGTGCTGACGTAGGATGCGCTGTATCCGAGGTCAGATCCGGTCACGATGGCTGTGAAGCCCATCATGTTCAGTCCGTACGGACTCGCATCCTGTGACCATGTGTAGGTACCAGGCTCTGTCCAGTCGTTCCATCCAGTGTAGCCGTACTGCGTAGCCCAATCGGTGTAGTAGTCACCGTTTGCGATAGAAATCAGTAGGTGTCCGGACGGTCCTGTCAGTGTGGCGTCATGGTATGCGTACGTGTACGAGGACATTGTCCATGGCGTCAGGGTCTCACCCTCGTTGAGGGTGAAGGTGCAAGAGAATGCATCCATGATGGTGGAACCAGTTGTGCAAGGCGTCGTGGACGAGTCGTAGTTGACATCGGACTCTCCATCGTTGTTGGATAGCGAGTGGTTCGTCGTCGAGTCACCTGTGTCGGTGTAGTACCCGCTCTCAGCGTATGCCGCCTCAAACGAGGCAGAAGCCACTGTGGAACCACAGCCAACCGATAGCAAGGTATCGGGCATTCCGTCGCCGTCGAAGTCAGCGTTCGCGCAGTTGTTCAGCGGGAACGGGTCGCTGGCGTCAGGTGTACCGTCACCGTCGTCGTCGTCATCGGCGTTGTTGCCGATTCCGTCGCCGTCGGTGTCGTCCCACTCAGCGTCATCTAGACCGAATGCGTCGAGGTGATCGTCCACGCCGTCGCCGTCGTCGTCGCCATCCAGCATCAGAGTGCTCGTGCAGCTCGCTGCCATGGTGTCAGGCCTGCCGTCGCCATCGGTGTCAGTGTCCGCGCAGTTGTCCAGCGGGAACGGGTCTGACACGTCGGGGGTCCCGTCAGCGTCGTCGTCGGTGTCGGCGTTATCGCCGG
>CAZSPJ010000005.1:0-23181 GCA_964608795.1 uncultured Candidatus Poseidoniales archaeon
CAGTGGAGTCCTCGAAACCCTTGATGATGTCCTGTTCTCCGCTAGTGAAGATGTAATGAGCCCAGTCATCGACGCCGGTCTGGGTGTTGGAGGACGGATTAGGGAAAACCGCGGGATAGTGATACGCGCCGGTAGTAGTTGTTTCAAAGTCGTCCTCAAGGAAAATATTTCCAGATCCGTCAACGACTCTTATGTTGTCCACAGTCAGGCCCTCCTGACTGTCCCCGGGGGCGTTCCCTCCGTAGTGAGGGGTGAATTGGTCACTGTCTACAATGAACCTGATGTAGACTTGGCCCTGATTCAGGAATGAAGTAGGGATGTCGAACGCAACTGTGCGGATGCCGTTGCTCTGGTCCCCGCTGACGCCATCGTAGCCACTGACCCCTGGGATTGCCCCGGCCCTGTCCTCGCAGTTCTGGCTGGTGCTGGAACTGGTGGACGAGATATCGGTCCATGTGTTGTTGTTCAGAGAGAGTTCGACGCAAGCGTTGTCTCCGTAGGATCCCTGCAGGTCCCACTCCATGTCTACCTCGATTTCGTAGGTGCTGTTGGTCCCGGTCAGATTCATTGTCCTCTGCAGGGCGCCATACTGGCTCGGAGAGTATGCGCAGGGCGAGCCGGGGGTGTAGCAGCCGCCGTGCCATGCGCCGAATTGAGTGCCATCGTTGTGGAAGTCAATGTTGTCTAGGAACCAGCCCGGCCTCTCGTTGGCCGCGTTGGGGTTGGTCCAGATGTGGAACCGGAACTGTATCTTGCTAGCATTCTCGATATCGGAGATGGATGACATCGAGATGTTGCTGGAGACCCAACCGCTATGGGTCGGCGAGGCGAACACCGGGACGGCCCCAGTGGGGGCGCCCGCTGGGGTGGGAGCGCTGGTGGACATGGTGCTCGGATAGCCGCCGTCAGGAGCGATGTAGGACCAATCGGTCCAGCCGTTGGTGTTGATCCTGTACTCGACCCAGGCGCCGTCGCCTCCACCTGCGGCGGTGCTGTCGAGGTGGTACCAGTGGTCGAAGGTCAGGTAGTATCCACTAATCTCCGCAGGATCTGGGACGTCCACCTGCGGTATCAGGAAGTATCCCGAAGTCCCGGCCGGGACAGGGTCGCCGGGCATCGTGCCGACGGCGACTATACCTTCTGTCGCTGCAGAGGGTACCGTGCCGTGAGGCAGTGTCTGCTCATCACCGTAGATTGTGCCGTTGAGATTGGTGAAGGTGGTTGCCCCCCAGAGCTTGGCCTGATGGCAGAAGTAGGTCTGATTGGTGATTTCATTGGAGTCCAACTGGTTGTCGCCGTCGAGATTCAGACCTGCCTTCATCAGATTGCCAGCGAACTCGCAGTTGGAACCTGCGGAGACCGAGAAGAATTCGAACAGCCAGTAGATCGTGGTTCCATTAACCACAGTGTCGCAGAAGTAGTCGGTCCAGAGGATTTCGTCGCTGTCGAGGTCCTGGTCAAAATCGTTGTCCCAGCCCCTCTCTACAGAGGTTCCGTTGCCTCCGCTGCAGCCTGACATCCCGGTGTTGTAGCCATAGTCGTAGAGATGTCGCCATCCGGGCGAGTACTTGTACGCGCCGTTGAGGTTGACCGTGATATCACCCTCATCGAAGGTGGTGATGTTGGAACGTGTCCCGTCGTCCGCTAGGGTCAGTGTCTCGTCATTTATCAGCTCGGTGCCAAAGAAGGTGCCTGAGGAGAAATCGGTGCCCTCCCACACTATGCCGCTATCGAGGGATGCGGCCATGGGCGAGTCGGTGACATGTAGCCACCCATCGAGTACGGTGGCATTACCCGGTACCCTGAACCCCGTCAGTGTCACTTCATCTCCTTGGGGGTTGACCGAGGAAGGCCCTACCCAATTCGAGTTCGCTGCGGCGGCAATCGGTGATAGGAGCATCAGGAGAACAAGGGCTCCTGCTAGTCTCTTACGCTCGGCTGGCATGTACCTACGTGGGTTTAGGGTATTATGAATGAATTGGTCCTGTTCTCCGAACAGGGAGATATAGCAGCATTTTCATCTTGGAATATGATTGCCTCCAGAGGTTCTGGGTGGAGCCACTGGGGAGAATTGAACTCCCGACCTTCCCATTACCAATGGGATGCTATACCCCTAAGCCACAGTGGCGGTGGCTCGGCCATCAATGGGCTCAATTTAACCACTGCGGATTGACTTGTGTGAGTGCAACAGACTCAAGAGTTTGGCATCGCTCGCCGGGACGCCTGCCGAGATCGCATAGCCTGGTATTGCGCAAGACTGGAAATCTTGTGGGATTTTCCCTCGGGAGTTCAAATCTCCCTCTCGGCGCCACTCCCTCTCTATCGGTGCTCAGGCGGACCGTCGCAGCGCGTCCCTTATGCGGTGCCTTGATTCGGCGCTAACGTGGATGAGGGCGGAACTGCGTCGGCGGCCGGTGCTGCTTCGAGCAGAGAGGCGCTTCGCCTGACCGATGTACAACTGCCATGGAGGTTCTCCGAGAAGGACGAGAGGCTGGCGCTACTGGACATCTTCCTTGAGGATTTCACATTCCATCTTGCCATGATTAGGAGGCAGTGGGGGATTGGCGAGTTGGCTTGCCTCGGATTGGCCTTCGCCGGCATGGTGCTGGGTGCCTGGGACCTCGGAATCGGGGAGCTGGCCGGCGGGGGCGACTACAACCGGGTGGGGCTCAGTGGCTTCCAGAACCTGTCTGACCTGTCGTTGATGCTGGCGCTGCTATCGATAATCGCTTGGGCGGGTGTCTTCGTGACGATGTGGACAAGGTACCCGATAATGAGAGAGAACCTAGTCTATCTGTGGCTAGCGATGATGGCGGTGCAATTGGGCGCGATAAGCTCTCACTCTGAGTCGCCCGACTTCCCTGCAGGCTCCACAGGCATGGACTGGGCCATGGTGGGAATCTCCAATCTGGTCCTGTTCTTCCTGTCCATCGTGGTCGTCCACCGCGCGGTAATAGAGACTCGTGACATCCACGTGGAGGAGCGCCACTCGCACCCTGATCCTCGGGTCGTCCAGAAGGCGTGGAGGGACCACAGCCTGAGGGCATGGAGCCTCAGCCTCGGGATGTGGATGATACTGGTGAACCTGATGTCGTGGTCGGGCTCGCATGTGATATCTCAGCGGCCGCCGATAGTCGACTACAGCAACCTGATGGTGGGGATGTTCGTCATAACCGGATTCCTCGCAGCGGCCTTCCTGATGCACGTGCTGTGGTATCCACAGTTCATGCTGGGTGGGGCCGAAGACAGAATCCAGTCGGTCAGGGCGAGGGAAGTCGCAGGAGAAGCACCAGAGCCGACGGTCAAAGCCGAGCAGGGCAAGTGCCCAATCTGTAGTGGCTCCACCCCCGCGGTCAGGCATGAGAGCGGCAGGATAGAGGTCCCTTGCTCTGCTGAATGCTCGGGTTTGGGCAAGCCGGGCACGCCGTGTCCGGAATGCGATGCAGTGCTGCCTATTCGCATCGAGTGCCCGAGTTGTAGTTCAAACACGACCATAGTCAGTCACTTCAGCAGGCCTGAGGCCTGGTAGACTACGCATGCAGACCTGACGAGCATTCAAGGGCGGCACGCGTCCGAGTACGGGCGAGACTGATGGTCGAACATAGTTGGTGGGAGGATGATGATGTCTCCGACGTCGCAGACGCGTTTGAAGCGGAGCATGCTGACGGAGTGCCGGTCCAGGATTACGACAACGAGGAGGAACGCGGCACCGATGACGCTCTGGGCATCGTCATTGGCGTCTCTGCTGCAATCATCGTGCTGCTTAGCGTGGCCGTTGTGATGCTCTGGGTCTGGGCCGAAATAGAGGATGTCAATATCGGAGGCCCTCCTTCGGCACTGCTCACTTGGGAGGATGAGTACAGGGATCTCACAGGACTCGATGCCGTACAGGGAGACGGCACCGGAGTCATCCTGTGCATAGTCGACTCTGGCATCGACATGGGACACCCAGATCTGGAGAAACTCGAACTGGCAGGGTGGCTGGATGCGATAGACGGTGTGACCCAGCCCTATGACAACGAAGGACACGGTACTGCGATGGCGGGAATCGTGGTGGCGGAGGGCGGATTGCATGGCAACGCCCCTAGAGTCAGCCTCCTTGTGGCCAAGGCGATAGGTGAGGAGGGCACTGGGGATGACGAGCAAATAGCAGAGGCTGTCGACTGGTGCGTGGACAATCAGGCGGACATCGTCTCCCTGAGTCTGGGAGGCGATCAGGGCTTCGGCTCTGGATTCCTGTCCAGTGACGCCCTCGAGGAGTCAGTGGAGGATGCCATCGACGAGGGAGTGTTCGTCGTAGCCGCCGCTGGAAACGACGGTGAGGACGACGACGGAGACGTGGAGTCGCCCGGATCAGTCGAGGACGTAATCTGCGTCGGCGGCATAACCAGATCAGGGGGTATCTGGGCAGGCAGCTCCGAGGGCGACAACAACGGCAGAATCTGGCCGAACCCCATTCTGCCTCGCGACGACCCTGACAAGAAGCCCGAGGTCGTAGCCCCCGCTCACGAGGTCCCGATTCTCATGGCAGGCGGGATGGACAATGGTGCGTGGTGGGGTTGGTCCAGTGGCACCTCGGCAGCTACCGCATGGGTGTCTGGGGCGCTCGCCATCGTGCTTGAGGCCCACCCCGAGATGCAGAGGGAGGGTGATTCGGGTGGACCATCGGCAGTGGCGCAGATGAAGAGCATAATCATGCAGAACTCTCAGATGCAGGAGGGGCAGAACGAGCACGACGAGCACTACGGATACGGGCACCTCAGGGTCGACCTTGTGATGCAGGCACTGGGCAACACTAGCACGGTGGTCATATCGGAGGAGCACGGGATGAACTCAAGCGGATTCAAGCATGTCATCTTCGAGCTTCAAGCCCGGCGCAGCACGGCCAGTGTCCCGCCTGTCAGCTCGACGAAGCCCAGAGAGTGAGACTCGCTGACCTGCTTGACAAACTCAATCCAGTCGTTGAAGGACTCCACCTTCCGCTGTGCCGGGGTCATGGTCGAACCCGATTCAGCTTCTCCTACGTCGCCGGTGGGCACCTCTGGCTCCTGCACCAGCATCACCCCGCCGTGTGAGAGCAGTTCGAAGGCTGCTGCTGCCGTCGCAGCCCTCTCCGTCTCTGCCGTATCGATAATCACGAGGTCCAGCGGGATAGGCAGAGGGTAGGGTCTGGCCGAGTCCGGTAGCGACGCGCTGGCTGCCGACCAAGTCGCTGCCTCCGCGGCCAGCTCGCCCCAAGTCATCTGGATGACTTGGGTCCAACTCTCGGCGCCGTGGCGGCGGATGAGGCGGTCGATAATGACGCCGAACTTACCTCCGGGTTCGACGATCCGGAACGATTCAGGGCGAGGCGGTGGCTGTACAGGGGGATTGGCGGGATCCCCGCACCACAGGTCGAGGAGCCATGCCGACAGATGGCCTATGCCGCCTCCGACCAGTACGGCGTTCCTAGCCGGGATCTTAGCGCTGATATCCCTGATTCTCGCCCTCATCGAGCGTGGCAGGGGCCGCAGGCTCATGTGCAGCATCTGCTCGCCTATCCCAGCAGCGATGGCTGGCTCCGAGTCACCCCGCTCTGAATCCTCGGACAGGAGCCTGTCGAACATCTCCCGCTCCGACATCTGAGGCAGACCGAAGCCACTGCCATCGGAGGTCATGGGCATTGCTCAGGGGTGCGTCTATTCAATCATCGCATACGAGGATGGCTTCAAGAGAGGAGGGCAATCCGGAGTCTCGTGCAATCTGAGGATAACGGAGGTGATGTGGGTGCGGCGAGTTGCCCAAACTGCTCGCGGAGCACCGAGCACGAGGTCCTACGCAGGACCCCGAGGGGCAGCGGTGACGACGTTCTGGCGAAGTGCGTTGAATGCGGCGAGGTCCACACCATCGTACTGCGCCCTCCGAAGGCTGTGCGAGTGAGTGCGACGCTCTCCGACGGCAAGGAGAGCGAGGCACGCTCCATCGAGGTCGACGAGGATGAGATTATCTCAATCGGGGACGTCTTCGAACGGGACGAGGCTCTCTGGGAGGTAACTCGAATCGACGGCGAAGCCTCACAACCTCATGATAAGCTGGGGGCATCAGATATCAGGGCGATGTGGGCAGTGCGCCGTGACAGAGCCGTGGTGAGGTTGACACTCACTGATGGTGAGAACAGCATTGCTTCGAACATTGAGTGCGAGCCCGAGAGGGTTTTCACCTGTGGGAGTATTCTCGAAGTCGATGGCAGGAGATGGCGGATTCGAGCTCTGCACACGGGAAAGGGCAGGACGCTGAGCGGAAGCAGGACGGCTGGAGACCTCAGGAGGATATACCTCCATCCCCCTAGGACGCGATACTAGCGTCGATTGGACCACGGCATCAGCAGGGCCTTGGCAACATGCGATGCCACCTCTGGGTTCTCCCTGAGTCTACGCATGCTGTACTCATACCACTTTGTCCCATACGGGACGTATACTCTGGTCCTGTGCCCTTGTCTTGCGAGATTGCGCCTGATGTTACCTCGAACCCCGAGTAGGAACTGGAACTCGTATCCAGGGCCCTTTCCAGACGAACGCGCGACTGGTTCGCTGAATCTGGGGTCCTCCAGACTAGGGCCCATGCCGCGTGACTCGAGGGATGTCAGCGCATGCTCGATTACCGGCGTGTCATGCGACGCGATGGCCGTGTAAGCGCCCGAGTCTAGCATCAGGTCGATGGCTTGGTTCGTGGCATCAACTATCTCGCGATACCTGGTGTGTGATATCTCGGCTGACTCGAGGTAGATCCCCTTGCAGATGCGGAAATCAGTGGCCCGGCCAGTGACATTCTCTACTCCTATGATGTCCGAGGGTGTCCTGAACAGCCTACCTTGCAGCACGACCCCGATGTTGGTCAGGCCCTTCGAGTGCATGGCCAAGGCGGTGTCTATGGTGGCTTGTGTCACCTTGTGACTCTCCATGTCCAATCGCACGAAGATATCATCCTCAGCGGCTCTTCTGAGCAGCTTCTCGATGTTCGCCAGAGCTACTGACTCGTCAATCAGCAAGCCGAATGCAGTCGGTTTGATTGAGATGTTTGCATCCAAGCCGTTCTCGACTATTGCATCAAGCAGCCTGATGTACTCGCCCATGAAGAACTGGGCCTCTTCAAGCGACTCTACATCCTCGCCGAGGACATCCACGGTGAAGCAGGCGCCCTCGGAGCTCATACGGCTCATCAGATCGATGGCGCTGGCGATGTCGGTGCCGGCGACGTACCTCTTGGCGACCCACCTGATGATGAACCGCGGAGTCAGCGGCATCATGCCTACGATAGCCCGTCCGAACAGACCCATCTAGGGGTTGCAGAGTGTGGAGAGCCTTCACAATTGCTGAGGCCTAGTTGAGTTCGCGCCCTCGCCGGATAGGGACGTCCAGTTCCTCCAGAAGAGCCATGATGGCGTTGCGCTGCCAAGCCTTGAATGACTTTCTGTCCAGATGGGCGAACAGGTTGGCACCGGGGAAAGCCGACCGGGTGGCATGAACGGAGACCTCGATGGAATGCCTCCAAGTCCCGCCCGGCGAGCCGCCATCTGACGGCTCCTCGAAAGGGAGGGCGTAATTGGCCAGAAGATGACCCACCCAGAACTCTGATTCCGAGAGGACTGCTTTGTGTCGAGGCGCATAGTGGCCGCCGCCGAGTCCAATCATCACATCGTCCCCCGGGCTCCACTCAACAGGCGGATTCCCAGATAGTCCCAGATTGCCGGATATCACCTCGGCCCACAGGTCGGCTGCCTGAACACTGCTCCACTCCCTCTCTGTCGAGCCAATCTCGATGTACAGGGCCGGCCGCTCGAGGAGGGGGCCGTGATGAGTGGTCTCCAGAGTCAGGTCGAACACCTCGTCGAGTCCGCGCGAGCGTGCGAGCGAGAGCATCGACCTGAACAGCGAAGCGAAGCGTGGCGAGGGAGGTACGACGGTTCCCTTCCTGCCACCGGCCTGTCCCCTCTCCCCGTGCGGGGTCTCGCCCGGTATGCCAATGGCGTGAAGGGTCAGTGCGGGAATCTCGGTCGCCGAGACGTGGCGAGACAGGACGAGGACCTCATCAACAGTGCATCCAGTGGCCTCCTCGTGGGTACGGTCCATACCGTCGGCCATGATGTGCAGCTCCTCGATTAGCAGAAGGTGCACCCGACGGGATTCGTGCACCCGGAGGAGGCCGTGGCCAATTGCCGCCGGCTCGCCCCAGCCGCTGAGCCTCAGCATGGCATCATGCAGATTGAGTGAGGCGGTATCGGAGCTCGATGCGAGCAGCAGGGTGACCACGGGCAGGCGATGGGGGTCGCGCCTTAATCCTCTCAGCCACACCTTCAAGCATGAACGAGTGCGGCGCTTGTCATGGACGAAGCGCCTCTGGGCTTCCAGCCGGTGAGGGTGGACCGCGGTGATTCTGCCACCGTTGTCATAGGTAGTTCGGGTGAGTTGGTCAGGATAGACGAATTCGGCACCCCTCTGCATCAGCCCGTCAGACCATTTCCCGCCTCAGTGACAGGAGGTGCCGTGCTCGACGGCGTCTGGGTCGGGACATGGGTCGAGCACGAATTGCAGCAGGCGAGGATGGCCGCTCTGCCTCTTGTTGGAGAATGGGCTGAGGGCGGTGGCAGGGAGATGCTCAGGTACAGGACCGAGACAGCCGACCTGATGCCCTCCTCTTCGATCTGGTCCAGATTCCTAGACGCCGAGCCCATGGCTGTTTCGAGAGCAGGGGACGGAGTGGTCTTCGCCACCCTGCGCAGGGGAATCTACAGGATAGACGAGGAGGCAGTGGAGATCTGGCGCGCACCGTACCCAGAGTGGCCGGACCTATCTGCGCTGGCTTCGCGTGACTCGTTGGTGTCAAGCAACGAAAACGATGGTCGGATCGTCATCTGGTCCGAAGCCGGTGGAGTAACGGCTGTGGATAGCGAGAACGGGGGGCACGTCCTCAGCACCGTGGTACCTCTGCCCGACTCGCTCAGCGGTGTCAGGCACAACGAAGAGGGTGGTTGGCTCCTGCTGCTCAACAGCGGCGGAATAGCCCTGCTTGACGACTTGCAGTCCGAGCCCGAGGTGGTGCGGACCCCTGGTCCAGTGTTAGATGCCGTCCACGATGGAGAATGCTGGAGGTGGACGGGATGGAGGCACGACGGAGCCTTACGAGACGGTGAGGTGCAGTGCGCCGCCAGAGACCAGTTCGGAGTGGCTCTGATAGGTGACAGGGTCCTGACGAACGACGGGACCTGGGACAATTACGGGCTGAATCACTCTGACTGAGTTGAGTGTCCGCACTTACCGCAGACCTTGCGATCATCGTGGATGCCTAGGAATACTCCCGGGCCGCAGTTCGGGCAGAACTCGCCCTTCCTGACGAGCTCTCCGCCCTCAACGGAGTACTTCGAGTGCTTGCCGTTGGGATTCGGTCCATCGCCCATCACTCGCCACCATCCTCTGATTCGCCCTCATCCGACTCCTCGTCGGCCGCCTCCGCGGGCTCCGGCACTACTGCAACTACCGGTGGCTTCGACTCGGTCTTCTCACCGTGCCTCACTCTGACGTACTCGGATTCAAGCGCAGCCGACTCGGACGAGCCGTATACCAGTGCAAGTCCGGTGGTTTGAGGCCGTCCGTAGCGCGTGCTGACCTCCTTGACGAAGACCAGTTCCTGCTTGGCGCCGGGCTCCGCCCTAGCTGCAGCGGCCACCATCTCCTTGAGAGACGGGGTCGGTGAATTGTCATGGTTCCACAGGAATCTAATCTCGACGCGGTCGAGCAGGGGGTTCTCCTTCCTCTCGATGACTTCCATTCGAATCCCCCCCTAACGGATGTTGACCTTGAGAGCATAGTTGCCCGCCTCGGTCACATTGAGCCTCTTTGCGACCTCCGAGCGTTCAGGGTGCATGATGACAACGAAGCCCTGCCAATCGGTGGTCACAGGGGCCCCGGGGCAGTGCGTGCACTGAGGGGGGTCGCTCTTCTTCTCGGGATCGGGCAGAATCCTGTTGCACTCGCCGCAGGCGAAAGGCTGCTTGACCATCTCAGTCTTCCTCCCCTAGCCAGTCGAAGGCCCCAAGGCCATCCATCTTGCAGTTCAGGCCGATCTTCGACGAACGCGGGTCGTTCTGGTTAATCGACTTGGAGACTATTCTCGAGCGGACCGGGCTGCCCTCCTCGAGGTGCTTGCCACTCTGCGATCCCTCAATCCTCTTGTTCTGCGCACTCAGGTGGACTTGTACCGGTTCGTCGAGGATCTGGGACTTGTGGAGGAGGGCCTCAACCGGCCCTATCCTGACGAAGGCGCCGTACTCTGAGACTTCCGACACGGCGCCATCGACGACCTCGTTGTTCTCCATGGTGAATATGAGGGCCTTGAATCGGACGTTCTGGTAGATTGCCCCATCGCCGTGGATAATCTTTCCACGACCGACTGCCTCGTGGTCGAAGGTAAGCAGAGTGTAGTCCTCGTTCTCGTCGAATCTTCCCTCGAAAGCGTCGTGGGCCAACTCGTCGATATGCTCCTCCAACTTGCGCCCTGCTCGGATGTACTCGGCGGGAATGCGGATGGTATCTTCCCGGGTTATGAGACTGTACATGTCTTTCTTCCTCCGTCGGGACTCGCTCCGAGGCCTGCCGGAGGAAAGGGAGTTATTCTCCCGTCCCTCATCGGCATTGCCTCTGGAGGAGAGTTCCGTGCGCCTTAGCGAGGCGCCCGCCCTGTATAAGCGCAACGGACGGGGAAAGAGGTCCGGCTCACCATATAGGTCAATCAGACCGTAGGTCTGCATGTGGGTATAGGGCGAACGTTCAAGTGGATTCGGAAGGCCATCTCCGATTCTGATGACGGTGAGCCCCTCGGACAATCGCCCCTCTCGGCTTCGTCAAGCGAGTCTGGGGGTCGCAATGTTGCTGCTGATGTCCATGTCTCCTGCCCTAGTACACTTCGACTCACCTTTCAGAATGGAGACTGGAGGTGGGACTGACGAGCCTTGGACCGATGGTGGCCAGCCGTGGCCTCAGTCGGGCAGGACCCCCGACAGAATCGCTGACGTCCCGGTGCACAGCCCGGACGGAGGTGCCGGCAACGGCGCGCCCTCTGATGCAGCCGAGCTGATGTCGGTAGTCGAGCCAACGGTCAACTGGGTGTACGGCTCGTACTCCCTCGGCACCGATGCGCTGGCGACCCCAGTTGCAGATCTGTCTGCGTCGGTGACCAAGGACGAGGGATCCTCCGAGCGTTGTGGGGGCAGCTCTCTCTACACCATCCTAGTACAGACTGATGAGAATTCCGACCACACTTACCTCCGAATCGTCGAGGGTGAGGACGCCGATCTGGCATGGGAAGTGGACATGGGCCTGACGGAGTACGTCAAGGCCGCCCCCGTGGTGGTGGATGTCGATGATGATGGGATTCAGGAGATTCTGGTCGCATACGACGCCTCCGGGACGATGTACCTCGATGCCTGGTCTCCTCGGCTGTCCTGCTCGGTGACAGGCTGGTCCCCTTCTGGAGACTCCAGCCAGCTGCTCTGGTCCTGGAGCGACGGAGACCTGATGATTAGCGGCGAAGCTACGAGTTTTACAAATGGGCTTGGAGGGCACAAGCCAACCACCCAGCCGCTGCTGGCTGACCTCGATCTCGATGGCGATGCGGAGATGGTAATCGCTGCAATAGACGAAGTCTCCGAAGAACCGGTCGTGGTCGCCCTAGGGCTGTCGGATACCGGGGCCAGTCTACTCTGGGAAGCCGCTCTGGACAAGGGGAGCCATCCCTCCGACCCGGCTTTCGCCCAGACCGACGAAACCACCGGATACGTGCTTCTGACGACCACTCAGGAGAGCAGCGGGGCGATGTGGGTGTGGAAACTGGACTCGGACACGGGGGATTCGAACTGGGACGGGCTGACTCTGGGCAATTCCGATGGAGACACCAGTTCCCCCCACATCAGACTCCCTGGCCCCATCATCGCCGAGCTCAATGGGGACTCTGCCGACCTCGAAATGATACTGACCATTCCAACTGATTGGGATGGTTCCAATGGGCAGGACGGCGCCGAGTTCGTCGGCATGGAGATAGGCACCGGCGACGAACTCTGGTCTTTCGAGGCCTCCAACGGGTTCGCCGACGCACCTCCAGTGGCCATAGACACGAACGGCGACGGCCAGCACGACAGGGTGTGCTGGGTGACTTGGACGCAGGAGACCACCGACAGGCACGGGCATGCCGGCTGTCACGACGTGAGTGGTTCCAGCCCGGATCAGGCCTGGCAGAAGAATCTCGAGCAGAGCAGCGGCGTTCCGAACGACGAGATTGCCGTCGCGCCGCCGACATGGATGGACATCGACGGCAGCGGCGATCAGGAGCTTCTCGTCGCTTATGGCCGTGCGCTGTGGGCCTTCGACGGAGACGATGGTTCAACTTTCGTTTGGGGCGGCTTCATCGACTTGCCCCATAGGACTTGGTCCGCCCCCGCACTGGCTGACGTAGACGGCGATGCAACACTGGATCTGGTTCTCGGTGACACGGTCGTGTCGCACGCACTGGCTGATATCAGACCGCTGCTGGACCAGAGGAGCATTGAATTCAGTCCCAGCGAGCCCGATCCAGGAGAGGTCGTCACAGTGACTGCGCTGTTTGAGAACTCGGGGACTGCGGACACCGATCATGAGACTGAAGCTAAGCTGTATGTAAACGGTCAGCTGATGGCCAGTTACGAGGCAGGCACAATGGAGCCGGTGGATCCCACTGGTTCGGGCTCCTTTGAATCGTTCAGTGTCGAGTGGAGTGGTCCGCTTGGTGAACATGTCTTCGAACTGGTCCTCGACCCCTACTCCAACGTCTCTCAATCTAGGCGAGACAACGATGCCCAAATCACCACGTTAGCCATCGTGGCACCATACAACGCGACTTTCGAGATTCCTACCGAACCGATCAGAGTGACTCCCGGGGAAAGCACGCTGGCGACTCCTAACGTGCGTTCGACGGGCAGGCTTGCGGGGGTGTGGAGCCTCGCTGTCGACGATGCCAGCCTGCCCGAGGGATGGAGTTGGTCCGACGAGACCGTTGGTGGACTAACGGGTGTCGAAATCGGGGTCAATACAGTTTGGAGCCCTCATTTGCGGGTTCATGCTCCTGTTGACGCTCTAGGTTCTGATGCCGGCTACCTCGGACTGACGCTGACGCTGGACGAAGACCCGGAGAACGTCAGCGTGTCCGCCTCACTGCCGCTGGAGGCAAATCGGACCCGGGGCCTGTCGCTCCGAGGTCCGGATGGGACAGCATCGAGCATCGGTTACGGCCTTTTGGACACCGACGCCCAGGCCTGGATGCTTTTACACAACCTCGGTAACGCTGCAGAGAACCAGATTACCATCTCATGGGACAGTACTGCCTGGGGCTCCAATCTCAGGCTCTACGACATGGACGGAGCAGAGCAGCCTGCGATCTCTCTCGCTGCCGATGAGATGATGATGCTGACAGCGAGGCTGGGGGTCCCATCGGATGCGGTTCTCGGCGAATACGTCTCCACTCCTCTGACTATGTGCGTCGGGAGCGGGGAGGAGGAGGCTTGTCAGACCCTGTCCCTGACCTTCGAGGCGTCAGGGGTCGTCAACGAAGGCCACCAGCGCAGTGTTCCGGCTAGCGGCCTGCAGTGGGGGATTCGAGCTGACATGCCGTCTGCGACAAGCCAGTTGAGCTGGTCCCTGTCAGATGCCGGGATGACTGTTCAGGGATGGTCGTGGAGCGCCTCGGGCGACCTATCCATTGTCGGGGACTCCATCATAATGTCCGGTGTTCCCGGCTCGCTGGCCACCGGCACTCTGACTCTTGACCTCCCCGACGATGCTCCGCCGGCCTTCCATTCCTTCTCTGATGCCAGCGACCAGTCGGCTGACCATGTCATCAGGCTATCGCTGGAGGTCCTGCAGATTCACAGGGCGTCACTGCTCGTGACCTCGCCGACGGAGCAGCCCCATCTGGTCGAGGTCGGGGAGGAGGCCCTGGTAATGGTGAGGCTGGAAAATCCCGGGAACGGACAAGATACCTACCGCCTGACTCACGAGGTAGTGCTCGACGAGAACATCACAGAAGACCCGGGGGTGTCCGTCTCGTTCTCCAACGGCATGGTCTCCCTAGGTGCGGGCAGCCTGACGAACATCCCAGTCACGGTGGTGCTTCCCGTTACCACTCCAGCCGGCACCCCAATCAGCATCAGGATGCACATGACCTCTATGGGCGACCAGTCGGTGAGCGATTCTGATGTGGTCGCTCTGGAGGCCCGTCAGGACCACCGCTGGAACCTGACAGCTAGCGTCGCGGGCTCTGAGGCAGACGGGCGCACCTTCAGCGTCGCTCCGGGAGGGGGGCTCGTCCTCGATGTGAATGCGACCAACGTTGGCAACCTGATTGATGGGTTGGAGCTCAAAGTCACCTACAGTGTGGCCCTAATTGGGGAGGACGGTTCTCTGAGTTGGAACTCCAGTGGGGATTCTGTGGCAGGAATCGGAGTCAACCAATCGGTCCAGATGACCGTGCAGGCTTCTGTACCCGAAGATGCCTGGAACGGCTCGATGATGTCGGTCAGCGTCACTGCCGAGACCCAAGGTGAGGTGATGGATAGTTTCAACTTCAGCGTTGAGGTCACCCACGTTTCAGGTTGGGGAGTAATCGCAGACCAAGCCAATCTGGAAATCGAACCAGATGGGTCGAGCATTAATTTGACCGTAGTGCAACTCGGAAACTCACCCACGGAGGCCTGGCCAACTGTGTGGGTGAACGGAAGCGATTGGGAGGTCGATTTCCCCGTGTCAACCGCTGTGATTTCTCCCGGCGAAACTGCTCCAATGATTCTCAATATCACACCCTCCGATACGGCTCAACATGGCAGGGCCGTGGAACTGCACGTAAGATTGAGGGAGGCGGATGGAAGTGGGTTGACAGAAATCACCCTTCCTTTGAGCTTGGCAGTGTTCCACAACTTCAGCCTTACCGGAGAGGGGGATTGGGTGATTTCAGCAGACGGGGGTCACCCAGTTGCCGAATTGCACAATCTAGGTAACGCACCGAGCACCATCAGTCTGGATGTGGATCTACTGAGTCTGCCGGTAGGATGGACGATTTCTGGGCAGACAGAAGTGGTTCTGAGTGTAGGCGAGATCAAGGGTATTCCTCTGGAGGTCATCCCGTCTGAAGACTGGGACGGCAGCGTCCAGACCATCAGGATACTAGCTGAGGATTCCGCTGGCAACCAGCGCAATGTCTCCCTAGACACCGAGCAGTTGGGGTACTCGTGGGCCTCTTCTCCTGTCATAGTGGCGGTGACAGGAGATTATGCGATTATCAAGATTCACGGTACCGACGCCTCGAGCTCGGTTGTCGACTGGGTCTCTGGGCTGCTCGAATGGCACGAGAGCGGGGGCTGGGCACTTCCAGCGATTTCGAGTGGGCCTGGCTGGCTCAATGTAGATGGCTCTAATCTGACTTACACTACTCATGTTTCCCAGCCTTCGATGAGAGCAGCTCTTTGCAGCATTCAGGGCGAGGTCGGAGCAGTGATAGCACAGTGCTCTGTGCTCAACGGCTCTGATTCGTTCTCATTCACTATTCTGCTGATTGACGATGAGGGGGCGATGCTGGACTCGTTCTCCGGTGCCGTCGCTGCAGGCTCTTCCTCCGAACCAATCAACCTCAGCGCAGAAGATTGGGGTCCTGAACCTGGCTCCCGTACGCTGACTCTGCGGCTGCTGGATGACAGGGGTGTTGAGATTGCTGTGGATACTGGGGACTTTCAGATTCGAAGGACCGATTGGAACATCGGACTAGTTGGATTGGAACTGGATGGCGAGGGCTCGGGGCAGCAGATCAGGGTGCTGACGAAGCGGGGCGACGGCGATGGGGCCCTACTAGAGCAGTACAATGCTGATTGCAGCCTCAACTTGGAGGTCGGCGACTATGCGATGACACATCAGGTCGACCTTACGGGCACCTTCTCCCCGACCATCGAAATAGACCGTCCGGAGTCGGCTGATGATGGAGATGAAATCGTGGTGACCATAGGCTGCGCATTCCCCTGGGACGTTGATTCCGATTCAAGTGATGATGACTCCCGGCTGATTCTCTCGGGCGGCTATGCTGAGTCCTCAAAATACCCCGGCATGGGGACCTCACTGGCGGCTGCGATACTGGTCATTGGGGTGTCTGTGGCGCTGGCTTGGATCGTCAGGAACTACCGCGAGGGCAAGGAGCTGATGGAGATGGCCATGGCCGCTGCCGAGGAGAAGATAATCGAGCAGACTGCAAGAGAGGCTGTCGAAGAGGAGTCGGATGAGGCCCCTGTCGAAGAGGAGCTTGAGGAACCGCGTGAACCTGAACCCGAAGAGGAGCCTGTGGATGATTTCGAGGCTAGGCTCAAGCGCCTGATACGGGACTAATCACGAGGTCATCCTCAGTGAGTACATGCTCTCGTACAGCGGCAAGGCCTCTGACAGAATCGCCTCGTGCTCGGGGGCGAGATTACCTGACCGAGCCCTGTAAGGAGAGAAACTCGTAGAGGACCAGACCGAGTCGTACCAGTGTTCGGCCCATATCCCGTCACACTCCCTCGGACCCGGCCTCCAGGACAACATTTCCTCACTGAAGGGTATCCCAACACGCTCGCACAGCAGACCAAGCATACCCCGGGGGTCCTCCAAGACATCGCGGGCGTCGAGTATAGGCGGGACTTCTCCGCTTTCGTTGGCTACTTGCTGTAGCAGCCTTGCCTGCTGCGGCAGACCGGTCGACCACAGTGATACCTCGTCGGTAATCCTCGACAGAGACAGCAGGACCTCGCGAGGGTTGCGAATCAGGAAGCAATTGTGCAGCGAATCCAGCCATCCTGTCTCCATCTCAGGAATGATGTGGTGGCACATGTGCTTCTGGTACCACACTCCTGCACTTCCGGGAATCTCGCCGGTGAGGTAGTCGACCACCGTAGCGGCATCCGTCTCATGGTGTGCCATGACGACATCTGCGTCGGGGTGCTTGATGCCGGTTCTCGCTAGGTAGTGGGCGTAGAGCGGTTCGTCGCTGGCGAAGCAGTCCTCCCGGTTGTCGAACGAGTACATCATCGCCGTGGAGATATTACGTGGTCCCGACCACATTGCGATGCTGACGCCGTCAGCCACCGCACTCACTCCGGACTAAATCCACATAGAGGGCTTGGAGGCGTTTGCACATAGGACCCCTGCGTCCTTCGCTCATTGGTACGCCGTCGAACTCCACGACAGGAGTCAGGCCAGCGAACGTCCCTGTCACGAAGGCCTCGTCGGCGGTGCTGACGTCTTCTGTAGTGAAGCCCCTCTCATATGCGGGAATCCTGTTGGAGCGGCACAGCTCGAGCACCTTCTGGCGGGTGATGCCATCCAAGCAGTGCTCGCCGGTCGAGGTCCAGACCTCGCCGTTGCGCACGATGAAGAAGTGAGTTGAGTTGCAGGTCGCCACATTTCCCGAGGGGTCGAGCATGAGCCCCTCGTCGCCGCCCTTGGCAGCAGCATCTATGCATGCTGCGATGCAGTTGTGCTTCGACAGGCTGTTGATCCTGGGGTCCTGGACGTTCTGCTCGCCCCTCCTGATGTCAACGGTGACGAGACTGATTCCATCCACTGCCCTGCGCTCGTCTGCCCTCTTGTACTCGGGAATGATGACCAGTGTCGGAGGCCCGGATATCACCCACGGAGCCTGGTAAGGGGTGGGCTTCAGTCCACGTGAGACTACCATGCGAACATGGACGTCATCATGCATGTCATTGGCCGAGATCACACGGTGCACCTCTTCGAGAACCTCCTCGCGGGTCAAGCCGATGTCGAGAGATATTGCCTCGGCGCCGTGGAACAGTCTGTCGAGATGGTCATCTGCGAAGGCAATGGTGCCTTTGTGGAGTCTGAATGACTCCCATACCCCATCGCCCAACAGGAATCCGGCGTCGAAGACAGAGACCTTGGCGTCCTGACGAGGGACAATCTCCCGGTTCACAGATATGAGGACATCTTGGTTGCGAGAATCTTCCTCGTAATCGTGAGCACCCATCGTGCACCTCAGAATTCGGCTCCGGTCAATCGTTCGTACATCGACGCGTACAGCTCTGCAGTCCTGTCTATCATATCCTGAGGCAAAGCCGGTATCGGGGGTTCCTCGGTCCCTTGCTCTCTAGCATCATACAACGTCTCATGATGACCTATGTCGATGTAGTGCTCGCGCACGAACTCCTTGGACAGCGAAACGATCTGGCCGTTGGCGTAAGTCTCGGCATCCCACCACCTGTCCTCGTCCAGAGTGCCGAATGAATCCACCAGAACCGGTCTCCTGCCCGCACCGAGCGCAAACTCCTTCTTGCCGTCGACGTGAATCAGACCTCGCTTGCCTGCCTCACGCTCGATGATGGCGTCTATCCTCAGAACTGCATCGAGAATCGAGTCGAACTCCTCTTCCGTGAGATTGGATATCTGTAGCGCCTCCTCCCTGTCCAGAAGCCTGTCGAACGACTCAAACTTGGTCGAGACCTCGAGATAGGGTCGGGGCAACTTGCAGCCCTCCTCGATCTCAGTCCCGGGCTCAAAGCCGAACTCCTCGGCTCCTGCCTCGCCCTTGGCGTACCTACGCCAGCCCGAGCCCGATAGGTGATGCCTGCATATCACCTCCAAGGGGACGAAGACGTTCTCCATGTCGCGAGGTATGGCGCCTGGCTCCTTGATGACCTCAAAGCGTCTGGCTAGGCAGCGGTCGGGGGCGTTCATCTCAATGAGATGGGTTTCGCACACCCCCTCCTTGCTGACTAAGTCAAACCAGTGGCAGGTGGTCCGGTTCAGGCTCTCTCCCTTGCGCGGGATGAGCGAAGGGATAATCTGGTCGTAGACCGAAATCTGGTCTGTGTACCTGAATTCGAGGACATCGGGGTCCTCGGTGCTCCATACCTGCTTGACCTTACCTTGGTAGAGTAACTCTCCCATGCCCGCGATTGGCGCGATGCCGCCGATGAACATTGCTAGAGAGAGTTGAGCATCATTCTCTGCGTACCAGTTGGTAGACGATGAACAGCGAGAGTAGGCCGATAGCAATCCATCGCTGGTCGAATTCACTGGATTGCTCGTCCTCTTTTGAGAGGAACAGGTGCTGAGCGGACTGCAGGTAAGGGGACTCCTCTGAGGCCATCAGCACGATTCCCTCGATGTGATAGGGCAGACCTCCCCTCAGGCCCTTCGATATCGCTTTCTGGGGAGTTATGGAGGCCATGATGAAGCTGCATGTGTCGCCCCTCTTCAAATCCTCAATGGCCTCGAACTCCCCGCCGCTGTCGTGAGGTCTGAACGCAATTGTCATCTCGTAGTGGCTCTCTATCCGCCTCGCCACCTTGTCGGCAATCTCAGCCTCGAAGCCGTAGAACTCTGCGGAACCATCCTGCCTAGACATGGGGGATTGTTGATTGTACATGCAAACGACCAACTCGCGCTGATTATCGATGATATCGTACAGAGTCCCTCCTTCGGTCGGAACCGGCCATTCCCCGATGTAGCCCTCGTAGTCGGAACCATCCAGTTCTGTCTCCCCGAGAAACCAAGTCATGTAGGTCGCAGAGAGAGAATTGGACCATATCAATTCCCCCAATGCGGCGTTAATGGCGTCGAGTAATTCGGTATTTCCCCTGTCCTCCTGCGTGTCAATACGGGTAACAGGCACGTATGACTCGGTCTCCTCCACCATCCCTAGTATTGACAGGCCAGGTGTATTCTCAGAGCTGGCCGGGTCGGCAGCAATCGAGTGAGAGGTCAGTAGGAAGTCGATTTTGCCGACCATCAGATCCCGCATCGCCATCTGGTGGTCCTGATACATCGTCTCCGTGATGTGCCCGTGTGATTCTATGAGGTGCGATACAGAGGTCTCCTCAGAAGTTCCTACGCTGTATTGTGGTCCGGAAGCGCCGGCTGTGGGCGCTGTAAGAATCAATGCAGCGAGGCACAGGGCTATCGTCAGGTCCCTCATGGTCCGAGGAGGTGCGACGCCGACTTAGAATTGATGGTCCGCCTAAACTATATTCAAGGAAGTATGTCAGACAGTAGGGCTCGCCATGTACGAAGCGGTTTCTCGGCTCTCCGGACCAATGGCCCCGAGAGTGAACCGCGTTATTGCCATCGCCGCAGTGATACTGCTTGTCACCGTCGTCTCGCCGAGTCAAGCCAAGGAATTCCAGAGCAGTTGGGAAGTAGTAGAAAGCGGAACCTCTGAGGATCTTCTTACAGCGGCGTTTTTCGATGGTCAAGTCTGGGCATTCGGAACTGGCGGGGTGATGCTTAACAGCAGCGATAATGGAGTCACTTGGGAGATTGCCGATTCACCGACAAATACAGACATACATCACTCGGACTCAGGCTTCGGATCACTTTTGGTCGCAGGTGATTCCGGATTGATGCTACTCAAGCAAGATTCGGATTCGGAGTGGTTGGACATCTCTCTTCCGTTGGGCTCGGAAGTAAACGGAGTCTCACTGATTGGCGGTCACAACGTCGTTGCTGTAGGCGACCAAGGAACCATCTGGAAATACGACAATGGAGTCTGGGGGGTAGTTAACCTAACAATCGAAAGCGACCTGATGGCGGTTTCGTTTGTCGATGAGGAACTAGGAATAGTGGTCGGTTCTGGAGGCACTATCCTCTTCTCAGATGATGGAGGAGAGAACTGGGACTATCGTGAAGCCCCCGAGGGGGCCAGTGAAGCAGTTATCGTCTCGGTAGAGTTCTACAGCCCTACAAGGATCTACGCCATCACCGATGACGGGCGGATTCTGATTTCGATGAGCAATGTAGTAACGGGTACCGAAGTCGGCTATCTCTGGACGCTCGTCGACTTCGAAAGGCATTATCCCCCCGGGAGCAGCGAATACCTTCTGGAACCCTCTACACTCGATGTTGAGCTCACGTCGGTTGAGGTGGTGACCACTTCCAAGTTACTGATGACAGGGGTCGATGGATACCTCTCAATGAGCGTTAACGGAGGTACCATCGTCTCGCAGCAGATTAACCCCCTAGGCAACGATACCAGCTTCAACGACATTGTGATGCTCACCGGATTCATTGGGGTAGCTGTCGGAGACGGCGGTGCGATACTGTGGACAGAAGAAGCGGGCGCGGACGATCAGGTCGGTTTCGTGGTGCCTGAATACAACAACTTCGGTGTTTTCGTTGATGAGACCAAGGCGATGTTCCTAGCAGGATTCATTGCGACAGTGAAAATCGTGGCGTTCGGTATCATCCTTGGGTTCTTTCTGGGGATAACGCTGGCGATGTGCAAGACCTCGCCGACATCTTTGCGATACATAGTGGAGCGTTTCGATTACAGACACGTCAGGGCCATAGGAATCCCGATACTAGCAGGAGGCTTCTACCAGTTCTACTCAGCCATACCAGGAACCAGAAATCTTGGCCTGCAAGGAATTGAGTACATTTTCCTCCCTGTGGGTGCGCCTGAGTCTTTCGCAAGAATTCTGCTGGGAATTGCTCTCACATTCGTAGGCGTATTGTTCCTGAGCAATGATGGTAAGTTTGCGAAAATCAAGATTAAGTCGTTAACATTGAATCCCTGGAGGGTAAGGCCGCTGAACACGATAGCAACCGTGTATACGGACTTCTTTCGCAATACTCCATTGATAGTTCAGTTCTTGTTCATCCACTTTGGAGTTCGACTAGGTGCTCTGATACAGGGGCCCGGTCTGGATATTTTCAGCTTCGAGAATTTAGAGCAAAATCACAATTTCCTAACAGATATCTTTGCCACATACGACCACTCTGAGGGCAACTATGGTACACTAATAGGGGGGATGCTATACGATTCAGCATTCATTAGCGCTATCTGCGCCCTTGGGTTCAATTCCGGCGCGTACCAGTGTGAGACCATCAGAGGTGCCATTCAGGCAATCCCTTCAGCTCAGATGGAAGCCGGCAGGAGCATAGGCCTGACTTACCTGCAAACCATGCGCCGAGTGATTATGCCGCAAGCAATCCGGATCTGTATCCCTCCGATGGGCAACGAGATGGTCAACTTGGTCCTCAACTCATCGCTGGCGATGATTATTGGATACGCTGAACTCACTCGGCAAGGGAAATTGATTGTCGCCAGCACATTCCAATATGCATACGCTTGGGGAATGGTTCTGATATCATACTTCGTGGTCACTTGGACTCTTGCACTTTTCCTCAGGTGGATGGAAGAGAAGACCAGGATTCCAGGTCTGGGAATGACAGGAGGAGATTGAATGCCGGAGAAGGTACTGGACATAGACGATCTGCACATGATTTACGCGGGCGGGGTTCATGCCGTCAGGGGCATATCTTTCGAAGTCAACCAAGGGGAGTCGGTTGCGATAATCGGCTCTTCTGGGAGCGGCAAATCCACAGTTCTTCGCTGTATCAACCGACTGATAGAGCCGACTGAGGGAAAAATTCACCTGAAGGGAGAACAAATCAACACGCCTCACACTGATGTCAACGATTTGAGGTCAAGGATAGGGATGGTATTCCAGTCATTCGAGTTGTTCGCCCATCTGAAGGTCTTGGACAATATCACACTGGGCCTGAGGCATGTCAGGAAGATGAGCAAGAGCGAAGCCGAGGAGGTGGCCCTCTCGGTGCTCGGGCGGGTCGACTTGCTCGACAGGATTGGTGCCTACCCCGGGAACCTCTCCGGTGGTCAGAAGCAGAGAGTGGCAATAGCACGAGCCCTAGCGATGCATCCAGAGGTGCTTCTTTTCGACGAGCCCACCAGTGCCCTAGACCCCGAGTTGATTGGCTCGGTCCTTGAGACCATAAAGGGCCTAGCAGACGAGGGTATGACGATGGTTATCGTCACACATGAGATTAGTTTCGCTAGGGACGTAGCGGACCGGATTATCTACATGGATGAAGGAGTAGTGGCTGAAGAGGGGCCCTCTTCGATTATCAACAATCCGAAGAGCGAGAGGCTCAAGAAATTCCTCTCATCACTACACGAAGATGAAGTGCCCGAACAAATTCAGGAAGACGATGACACTGGTGAGCGGCGTGGGCAAATACCACGAAGGAAGTTCGTCTGACTGCTAGATCATTCCCTGGGCCTGCATGGCTTCGGCGACCTTGAGGAACCCGGCGATGTTTGCGCCGGCGACGTAGTTACCGGGCA